>JAGOIS010000113.1 GCA_017995495.1 Candidatus Cloacimonadota bacterium | reverse complement strand
TGCGATATGGTTCGGCCGCGGGGATTGCCGATTGGTAACCTGACCAGCCAGCTCTTTGCCAATTTCTATTTGAATGATTTCGACCACTATGTGCGCGAACAGCTGCACTTCCCCTACTACATCAGATACATGGACGATGTCATTGTGTTTGGTGATTCGTGGGAAAGTCTCAAGAACGCCGTAACCCAAATCAGTTCAGGGTTGGCCGAGATCAGGCTTTGTCCCAACGAGAAAAAGAACTATATCAAGAAGAACTCACAAGGGATAGACTTTCTGGGCTTCCGGCTGCATGAGAACAGGATCAAATTACGCTCCAGGAACTTGGTCAGATTCAGGCGTAAACTGAAATCTCGCAAAGTGGTCACTGATTTCAACCAACTACTGCGCAGCATCAACGGGCATATTGGATACCTAAGCGCAGGCCATACCAAGAAACTGATAAACAGCGTATTCGGGGACATAGAGTTTTCAAATGAGAAGAGGAAGTGGAAAATGGTACTTCCCTAAGGTCAAAGCGCCAAGGAGACTGTTGCGCGGTGGCAACTGGAACAACAATGCCAACAACTGCCGGGTCGCCAATCGCAATAACAACAACCCGAACAACAGCAACAACAACAACGGGTTTCGTCTCTGTAATGCTGAGCCAGCCTGAACCGGTATTCTCCCCGCGGAGTTTCCGGGCGCGCGAAATATAGCCCAGCGTTTTGACCTGATGCAGTAAATGCATCGAATGATTCTTTTAGGTTGGTAGGAAATATCTCGAAAACCTGAATTTGATGTTTGAGAAATCTTGTTCCAATATCGTTCTATCGCCCTACAGGCTGATTCCAAAGACCAAGCTGATATACCCTGGCCGCAATGGTTTGTAGGACTGGTTTGTAGGACTGGTTTGTAGGACAGTCTGATCAGTTGGAGGCTCTGTCCTCCCCGGCGATCAATACGGAATAAATACGGAATCAATACGGATTTCATCCGTATTGATTCCGTATTTATTCCGTATTGATCGCCGGAGCGACAAGGGAGGAAACGGGTTTGTGGGTTGTGGGACAGGCAATTGACACCAATTGATGAAAATTGTTCAGCATTGATGCCTTTAATGCATGCATTGCATATAGATAAGTCAATATTGTGTTTGCGTTGCCAATCTGGTCATTTTGAAGTCTGCTGGTTTTGGGGTAAGGTACTTGGGGAAATGATCCTGGCGGAGGAGGTGGAGGTTCAGATCACCAGGTCGAGGACGGGGAGCATTTCCGCCAGGAAATCGGCATAGCGGTCCGCGAGGATTGCCGCGCGCGCCATTTGCATCAGTTCCTGGTAGAACCAGAGGCTGTGGATGGTGGTGAGGCGCATGCCCAGGATCTCGTTCATGGAGATCAGATGGCGGATGTAGGCGCGGCTGAAGTGGCGGCAGGTGTAGCAGCCGCAGCCGGGGTCGATGGGGTTGAAATCATCCTTGTAGCGCGCGGCCTTGATGATCATCTTGCCGTTGCGGGTGAAGATGCTGCCTTTGCGGGCGTTGCGGGTGGGCATCACACAGTCGAACATGTCCACTCCGTTGGCGATGTTGAGCAGCAGGTCGGAGGGGGTGCCCACGCCCATAAGATAGCGGGGTTTATCCGCTGGCAGGATGTCGTTCAGGAAAGCTGTGATCCGGAACATGTCCTCTTTGGCCTCGCCCACGGCCAATCCGCCGATCGAATAGCCGGGAAAATCCATGTCCATCAGGGCCAGGGCCGATCTTTGCCGCAGATCTGGGTAGATTCCACCCTGCACGATGCCGAAGAGGGCTTGTTTTTTCGTGTTTTTGAAGGCCGCCTTACCTCGCTCCGCCCACTGGAGCGTGGTTTTGAGCGAGCGCTCCACATATTCGCGGGTGGCGGGGTAGGGCGGGCATTCGTCAAAACTCATGATGATGTCCGCGCCGAGGGCTTCCTGGATGCCGATCACGCTTTCCGGGGTGAAGAGGTGGGGGCTGCCGTCGATGTGAGATTGGAATTTGACGCCCTCTTTGCTGATCTTGCGCAGCGCGGCCAGGCTCATCACCTGGAATCCGCCGCTGTCCGTGAGCATCGGCGCGTCCCAGGAAATGAATTTGTGAAGCCCCCCCGCCGCGCGGATAAGTTCATGTCCCGGACGCAGATAGAGATGATAGGTGTTGCCCAGGATGATCTGGGCGTGGCTTTCCTTGAGTTCGTGCGGACTCATCGCCTTGACGGTGCCAAGGGTGCCGACGGGCATGAAGACCGGGGTCAGGATTTTGCCGTGGGAGGTGGATATCGTGGCGGCGCGGGCGGAGCCGGAAGTTTTCTCGAGTTTGAATTTAAACATTGTTGGAGAAAAGGAGAAAAAGAGAAAAGGAGAAATAGTTGCGCAATGGCCGAGCCTGTAGGTTAAACGTGGAAACGAGGGCAATAAGAGAAAAGGAGAAAAAGTTGCGCAGGACTTTGATCATACAATTATGGAATTCAGTAGTTCTTTCAGGCTTTTTCAATTTTAGCCTTGAGAGCTTTGATCAGATTGATGAGCATCGAGCGAATATGCCTGATCTGCGCGGAGTAACATTCAAAATCATGATAATACTCAAGCCTGAAAGCAAGTTCCAGCTGGGTTTCAAGTTCGGAGAGGGAACCGTTGGCAATGTTCAGAAAACGGATGAATTCCGGAGTACTGTTGCGGCTGTGGCCTTCAGCCACATTCGACGGAATGGAAACCGCGCATCTCCTCATTTGAGATGTGAGGCAATACAGTTCCTGGTTTGGAAAAGAGTTTGTCAGCTTGTAAACTGCCAGGGCAAGGTCCATGCTCTTGCCGTATACTTCCAGGTCGCGATAGGATCCCATATCAATATCCTTTACCTAAAAACCTAACAACTTGTCAGAGCCTTTTCCTGGCATCTGGTAACTTTGGAACCATACGGCACAGGCTTGAGCCAGGCCGCCAACTTTTTCCCTTTTTCCCCATTTCTCATCTGTTCATAAACCTTAAAACCTCGCTGGTTACATCTGAGTACAAGGCCAGGATCATCAAAGCCATTAGTAATACGAAACCGATTGATTGCAGGATGGACTGTACTTTCAGCGGTATCGGCCGGCGGATGATGCCTTCGATGAGGGAAAAGAGGATGAGGCCGCCGTCCAGAATGGGGATGGGGAGCAGGTTCATGATCATCAGCATCAGGCTGATGCCGCCAAAGAAGATAAGCAGGCTGCCAAATCCGCGCCGGCCGATCTGCTGGCTCATCGAGACGATCATCACCGGGCCTCCCACCGACTTTTTGAGTTCGGAGGGGCTGCGCAGCAGTTTTCCCAAAGCCTGGTAATTCAGGGAGATGAAACTGACCGCGTTGTAGGCCCCCAGTTTCACGGCCTCCGGGAAGTTGAAGCGGCGGTCATAGCGCACGGGCTGATACTGTATGATCCCGATGGCCCTGGCGCCGCCGGTGTTGAGGCTGGCTTCCAGCTTGAGGCTCTTGGCGAAGAGGGCGCCGTCGCGCTCGATGGTGAGCAGCACCTGGTCCCGCGGGGCGTGGATGATCATTTCCCGCATCGCGTACCAGTCCTTCACGGCCAGGGAATCCACCGCCACAATTCTGTCGCCGGGCTGCAGTTTGGCATGGTAGGCGGCGGTTTTGGGCACCACCTCACCCACCCGCGCGTCGGCTATGGGAAACAGGCTGGCCAGGAGGGTGTCGATGTCCGTGGAGCTGATCTGAGCTGCAAGATCCTGTCCGGAGCGGTGGTAGACGACTGTGTTTTCAGGCTTCTCCATCAGATTTTCCAGAAACTCGCTGAAACCTTTTACAGGCTTGCCATTCACACTCACGATGCTGTCGCCTGGGGCGAAGACGCTGGACCAGGAACCTTCGGCCCGGCTGAGCACGGCGGCTTGGTCCTGGATGTGGACGGGCAGGTTGAAGGAGATGATGAACAGCAGCAAACCCAGCAGCAGATTGGCGAAGGGTCCGCTGAGGCCGATCAGGGCTTTTTTCCACCAGGCCTTGCGCAGGAACGAGTCTTCGGCTTCCTTGTCCGGCGCGTCGGTGTTTTCACCTTTCATCTTCACGTAGCCGCCCAGCGGGATCCAGCCGATCCGCCAGAGGACGCCTTTCCGGCTCCATTCTTTTATCGGTTTGCCAAAACCGATGGAGAATTTTTCGATGCCGACGCCGAACCAGCTGGCGACCAGAAAATGGCCCAGCTCGTGGATGAAGATCATGATGCCAAAGGCGAGGATGGTGTATATAAGAGTCATGGCAGTTCAAGATGTAAGATTAACAGATTAACAGATGAACAGATTAACAGAGGTGCCATAGTCATCTGGGTGCTTGATAGAGCAATATAGACAAACATTTCAATCCTTTCCAGCTTTGGGATCTTGGTTTTGCAGGTATTTGATAAGTCCTTTGAGCATCTTTCTTATATATTTCACTTTTTCCAGCAGGTCTTCTATATCCTGCAAATAGCCCAATCTATGGGCAATTTCCAACTGGGTTTCCAGTTCTGACAGCGATCCATTGGCGATAAACAGAAACTGTATATATTCCTTGCGATTATTCCTGCCCGAACCCTCGGCAATGTTCGATGGGATGGATACAGCGCATCTTCTTAATTGAGAGCAAATACCAAACAACTCATGTTTGGGAAAAGATTCCGTGATCCTGTAAACACTGACCACAAAATCCAAGCTTACTTTATATAGGTCCAGATCACGATATGATCCCATTTTTCTCTCCTGTAACCTCAGTGCCGGCCAAAACAATCTCCGTTAATCTGTTCACCTGTTCATCTGTTCATCTTAGTTGCCAGCGTTATCGCGATAAACGACGCCACATCAGTGGAATAAGTCCCAGTGCCGAATCCGGCGTCGTAACCCAGTTCGATCGCCAGTTCGTGGGAGATGCGCGGGCCTCCGCAGACGAAGAGCATCTTGTCGCGCAGCTGCTCCGCCTCGGCCAGTTCGATCAGCCGGGTGAGGTTTTTGATGTGGATGTTCTTTTGGGTGACCACCTGGGAAACGAGGATCGCGTCGGCTTTTTCCTCCCGGGCGCGGCGCAGCAGGTCTTCGGAGGGCACCTGGGCGCCGAGGTTGATGGCGTTGAAGTATTGATAGCGTTCCAGGCCGTAGCGGTGATTGTAACCCTTCATGTTCATGATGGCGTCGATCCCCACTGTGTGGGCGTCGCTTTCGATGCAGGCGCCGACCACGGTGATCTCGCGGCCAATGTTTTCCTTAATGTAGAGGTCAGTTTCCTCCATGTCCATGACGGGGGTTTCCACCACCTTGACCCTGATGGTGGCGGGGTCCACAAAGGCCG
>JAGOIS010000112.1 GCA_017995495.1 Candidatus Cloacimonadota bacterium | reverse complement strand
AGGTGCCTCCGGAAGACATCATCTACCACCAGATCAATCTGCGTGACGCCATCGTCAACTACTTCCGGCAGAAAAGCCCCATCCGCACCAAGATCGACGATCGCTGGGAACGCGACGACAACGCCCGCCCCACAAATGAGATGCTGCCATGAAAGTGGCCCTGGTGATCTGCTCCCATTCCGGCAACACGCTGAAACTGGGTGAAATGGCCAGCGCCAAGCTGATGGAGGCCGGGCATCAGGTGAACCTCACCCAGCTGGTCTCCGATCCGCCTCTGAACGAGAGCAAACCCGTGGGCGCCAACGCCATCAGGATCACCAACCTGCCGGATGTGAGTGCCGCGGACATCGTTCTGATCGGCGGCCCCGTCTGGGCCTTCCGCCCCTGTCCGCTGCTGCTGAAAGCCATGGCGGACCTGAGCCCCAAACTAAAGGGCAGGAAGGTTCTGCCGTTCGTGACCCACGCCTTTCCCTTTGCCTGGCTGACCGGCAATTCCTCCTTGAACACCCTGCGCAAGCTGGCTTCCAAGGCCGGGGCACTTGTTTTGCCCGGGGTTGTCCTCTCCCGCTCGGCGAAACGGAATATGTCCCAGTATCAGGAAGCGGCGGACAAGATCTGCGCCCTCGTTAGATAAACCTATCCACAAATAATCAAAGCCGGAGATCCCAAGCGGGTCTCCGGCTTTATTTTTATCTCTATGCTTATTCGTAGCGCAGGGCGTCGATGAGGTTGAGGTTCGCGGCCTTGCGGGCGGGGTACCAGCCAAAGAAGATGCCGATGAGGCAGGAAAATCCCACCGAGAGGAATATGGACCAGGGCGTCACGGCAATGCTCCAGCCCATGGTCTTGCCCAGGATCTCGGCCAATCCCCACCCCAGGGCTATTCCGATCAGTCCACCCAAGATGCTGATGGTGATGGCTTCGATGATGAATTGGAGCAGGACGTCGCGCTTTCCGGCCCCCACGGCCATGCGGATGCCGATCTCCTTGATGCGTTCCGTCACAGAGACCAGCATGATGTTCATGATGCCGATTCCGCCCACCAGGAGTGAGATCCCGGCGATGCTGGCCAGAAGCACGGTCATGGTGTTGGACACGGTGCTGGCGGCTTCGGCGACATCTGTCTGCGAACTCACCATGAAATCTTCAGCGGTGGTGCCGCTATGCCTCGCCTGCATGAGGTTGGAGATGTCATCCTGAACGATGGGTATCCGTTCCTTCGATTCGGCTGAAACGATGATGGTGAGGAAGCGCCAGCGTTGCCCCACCAACCGGGTGGAAGTGGTGGTGTAAGGCGCGAGGACAATGTCGTCCTGATCGTCGCCCGTGGTGCTTTGGCCCTTGGATTTGAGGACGCCTTTCACGGTGAAGGGGATGTTGCGGATGCGCATGATCTTGCCCACCGGGTCAACCCCCACAAAAAGGTTGTCCGCTATGGTTTTGCCGATCACGCAAACCTTGGCGCCGTTCTCCACCTCGGAGGGATAGAAGGAGTCGCCGGAATCCATCTGCAGGTCCCTGATCAGGAAGTAATCAACGTTCACGCCCATGATGCGGCCACGCCAGTTGTTGCTGCCATATTTGAGATGGCCGAAGGTGTTGTAGACCGGGGAGGTGTAGAGCACCCCATCCACTTTTTCCCGGATGGCGTCCACGTCCGCTTCCTCCAGCGTGTTACCTGAGCCTGCGGCCTGGCGAGCGGTGCTTTGAGTGTTCGTGAAGTTGGACATCACCATGATGACGTTGGTGCCCATGGCGCTGATCTGGTCATCCACCACTTTTTTGGCGCCCTGGCCGATGGCGATCATGGTGATCACGGCGGCCACGCCGATGATGATGCCCAGCATGGTGAGAAAGGTGCGGGTCTTGTTACGGGTGAGGGACTTGAGGGCAATCCTCAGGATACCGAATATCGACATCAAGCCACCTCCTCATCATCCAGCCGGGGCAGTTTTTTCAAATCCTCCGCGGCAATGCGGGGATTGGGATTGGGGACGTCCGCAATGATGCGGCCATCGCGGAAGGTGATGATCCTGCCGGAGTATTGGGAGATGTCAAACTCATGCGTGACCAGGATCACGGTCTTGCCCTCGGCGTGCAGGGTCTGGAACAAGGCCATCACCTCCACGCTGGTGCGGGTGTCCAGGTTGCCTGTGGGTTCATCCGCGAGCAGGAACACGGGGTCGTTGACAATGGCACGGGCTATCGCCACGCGTTGTTGCTGGCCTCCGGAGAGTTGGTTGGGGAAATGGCGGGCTCTGTCTGACAGGGCAACTTTCTCCAGTGCTTTCATGGCCATGGCGTGACGGTCCTTGGGATGAAGCTTGTTGGAATATAGCAGCGGGAGTTCCACGTTCTCCAGCGCGGTGGTGCGGGGCAGCAGGTAGAAACTTTGAAAGACATAGCCGATCTTATGATTGCGCACTTGGGTGATCTCGGCGTCATCCATCCCGTGGACGTCGATCCCGTCCAGGTTGTAGGTGCCGGAGGTCGGCTTGTCCAGACAGCCCACGAGGTTCATGAAGGTGGTCTTGCCGGAACCGCTGGCGCCCATGATGGCAATGAATTCCCCCTGTTTGACATCCAGATCGATCCCGCGCAGGGCAGGCACGTGAACCTCACCCATTTCGTAGATCTTGGTGAGACCGCGGGTGCTGATCAGGGTTTGATCCGTCATGGCTTAAAACCTGTGTCCCATGCCTGGTCCGCCCTGTTGCAGGGCGCTGTTGCCTTTGGCCTGGGACGGGTCTTTGTAGATCACGCCAGTGATGATCTTTGTTTCTGGGTCGAGGGGGCTGAGCAATTCCACGTTGGCGCCGTCGGATATTCCGGTTTGAACCATGATCAATTCCGGGGTTTTATCCTTGAGCACCCAGATCATGGCAGAGCCGCCAAAACGTCCATTTCCGCCGTGACGGGCCATCCCGCCAGGCATTCCGCCGGATGGCATTCCTGACGGCGGCCTGCGGGAGGGGCGTTCGGAGGGGGCTTTGGATCGGTCAGGTTTCTGGCCACCAGAGGAGGTGGGGCGTTTGCCGGAGAGTGGGCCAAGGGTTTTTTCCATCGCTGCTTTGCGGGCTTTGGAGATCAGGTCGTCCTCCCATTTGAAGCCGAAAATCTCCCAGACTTCCTTGCTGGGAGTGAAGCGGGTGGCCGTTTCAGGGATGCGGAGGGCGTTGTCTTTGCTCTGGGTGATGATGGTAACGTTGGTGGTCATGCCGGGCAGCAGCTTGTGGTCCGGGTTGGCGGCATCGATGATCACGCTGTAGCTCACCACGTTCTGGTCGGAAACTGATTTCAGCCGGATCTGCTGCACAGTGCCGGTGAACATCTGGTCGGCGTATGAATCCACCGCGAATTCCACCGGCAGGCCAACCGAGATCTTGCCGATGTCGGCTTCATCAACACTGGCCGTGATCTCCATCTGGTCGAGGTTGTTGGCGATGGTGAAGAGGGTGGGGGAGTTCATGCTGGCTGCCACTGTCTGGCCTTCCGATACCTCTCTGGATACTATCACGCCGTCGATGGGGGAGGTGATGGTGGCGTTGCGCAGATTCTTCTGAGCTGTCTGCAGCCTCAGTTGGGCGGTGGCGAGATTCAGCTCGGCCTGGTCCAGGGTGTATTTGTCTTTTTGCGCTTCGTATTGGGAGACCATGTCGCGGGAGGCGAGGGACTTGCTGTTGTTGTATTCCATCCGCGCTTCGTCGCGGGAGATCCTGGCTTTGTTCACTTCCGCCTGGGCCGATTCGACGCTGGTGGAAAGGATCTCGGTATCGAGCCGGGCCAGCACTTCGCCTTTTTTCACCCGGTCGTTGAAGTCCTTGTAAAGTATTTTGATGGTTCCGGAAACCTCTGTCCCAACCTCCACCAGGATGGTGGGATTCAGCGCGCCCGTGGCGGTCACCACTTCCCGGATGATCCCCCGGGAGGGCGTGTCGAGTTTCCACTCGGGTTTGTTTTTATTTTTGCGGATCTGGAGGAAGGCGATCGCGGCGGCAATGATCAGAAGCGTTATGATGATGTATTTGAGGTATTTCTTGATTTTCATGGTGGGTCCTTTGTCACCACTTTCCCTGGATCTTTTGGGAGAGCAGATTGTTGATGGCTTCCTGGCGGGCCAGGATCTGGTAGCGGTTGTTGTGGTAGGCGATCTCCGAATTGATGAATTCCACGCGCGTCTTGTCCAGTTCCAGCAGTTCGATCAGCCCCAGGCGGAAGCGTTCCTCGGCAATGCGGATCTGGTTTTCGCTCTGGGTGAGTTTTTCGCCGTAAAGTTCATCCAGGCGCGTCAGATACTCCAGTTCCTGGGTGAGGGTGGCGTAACTGCGCTCGATATCTTCGATCTGCCGGCGGATCTCAAGTTCGGCCAGGCGCTGGGCCAGATCGCCGCGTTTGTTCGTCTGACCTTGTTTGAACTGGTTCCAGAGCGAATAGCTGAGGTTCAGGCCCAGGGTGTGGTCCGTATTGTATTGGTCAAAATCGAATTTGTCACCCCCCACGCGCCGGGCAAAATTGTAGGCCAGGCTCACCCGGGGAAACAGGCTCAGAAAATTCTGCGTGAGCCCCAGTTTTCCCCTGTCCAGATCCGCTTGGAGCAGCTTCACCTGGTTGCTCTGCTCCGCCCGGAATTCCGGCAGGGCGAAATCTTTGTCCGGATTGAGCTCCGCCAGCTCATACCCCGCGTCTTCCAACCTCGCCAGGCTGAAGAGTTCGGCGCGCTTGGTGGCGATCGAGTTTTCCAGCTGCAGGATGGAGATGCGGGCGTTCATCACCGCGATCTCGCTCTCCTTGACGTCGAAGCTGGTGTTCTTGCCCAGCTGGTTGAGCACCTTGGCCTGTTCCCAAACGCGGGTTTGGATCTCCAGGTTCTTGTTTAACGAGGTCAGTTGCCGCTGGGTGCTCAGAACTTCCAGATATGCCTGGAACAATCTGTAGGCATAGGCGCTGGCGCTTGTCTGCCGGGTCAATTCGGCTTTCCGGGCGTCCAGTTTGGCATATTTGTAATTGAACCAGGCATCGTCGTTGAGGCTGATGGTCTTGCTGATGGAAAAGCCCGCCTGGCTGCTGAGATTTGGCGCCGAAGGTGTTTGGGGATGGTAAAAATCGTTGGTGACCCCAAAATTGACACTTGCCTCCGGCAGCAGGTTCCACTTGGCGCTGCTGAGGCTGGAAAGGCTGGTCTCTTGGCTGAGATCGCTGCGGAGCATGTCGTAGCTGTTGGTCAGGCCATGGTCCATCAGCTCGTCCAAGGTATATTGCTGGGCCAGCAGGGCCAGAGGCAGCAACAGCAGAAGGGTCAGCATGTGTTTCATAATCTTATTTTATCCTTTAAACAGATATGTGATCTCATCCTTCAGGTTTGGCCCAC
>JAGOIS010000111.1 GCA_017995495.1 Candidatus Cloacimonadota bacterium | reverse complement strand
AACAACATCGTGGACGTCACCAACTTCGTGATGCTGGAGCAGGGACATCCGCTGCATGCCTTTGATTATCATAAACTGCAGCCCCTGGACCCAGCCGACGGGCATCCCGCGGTGGTGATCCGCAAAGCCAGGCCTGAAGAAGAATTTGTGGCCCTGGACGGAAAAAGCTACACGCTGGACCCGGACGACCTGGTGATCGCCGATGGCAGGGACGCCTCAGCCCTCGCGGGAGTGATGGGAGGCAGGGACACCGCCATCAGCGGCACGACCACCGCGATCGTGCTGGAAGCAGCGTGTTTCCAGCCCATGAGCATCCGCGTGACCTCATACAAACACAAGCTCGCCACCGACTCCTCCTATCGCTTTGAACGCCATCTGAGCCCCCACTCCGCGGATGAAGTGAGCGACCGGGCCGTGCAACTCTTTCTGGAAATGGCCGGCGGCAGGGTCTGCAACGATCTTTACGACGCGTGGCCTGCACCTGACCCAAAGCGGTATCTGGCCATCCGGCCCCGCCGCTTTGAAGAGCTCATCGGCTACAGGTTGGAAAGCGAGGACATCACCCGCTATCTGGAAGCCCTGGGCTGCAAATACCATCAATACGGGACCTGGAGGGAAGGATTGGTCCCGGACCCCAGCCTGATCCACTGCCACCATCTGGAGGAGATTAAGGCCGGTAAGACAGAATTTTCGGAGATAGACTGCGATCACTCGCTCTGGTTCGAGATACCGCCCCACAGGGTGGACCTCACCCGCGAAGCCGACCTGCTGGAGGAACTGGCCCGCCTGGCCGGATTCGAGAGAATTCCCCGGAAAAAGGCCGTGCCAAGAATCATGGACCGCCATGCCTTTCGTATCCGCAGGGGGATCGAGGACTGGTTCGCGGATGCCTCTTTCCACGAGACTTTGAACCACAGTTTCTGCGATCCCGCCCAGCTTGAAGCCCTGGCGATGGAGCCGGAAGAGATCGAGGCCAGTCTGATCCGCCTGATCAACCCCCAAAGCATCAACCAATCCGCCATGCGGATCACCCTGCTGCCCCAGCTGCTGGAAAACCTTCGCTACAACCTCAATCATGGTGAGCGCAACTTGAAGCTGATGGAACTGGGCAAGGTCTATCTCAAGGAGGCTGGATCCCACCGGGAAAAACTGGCCTTCAGCGCCGTGCTCACCGGCAGGATGGACCCGGAACACTGGAGTGCCAAAAGCGACGCCATCGGGGTCTTTCAGGTGAAAGGCCTGGTGGAGGGCTTGCTGCAATTTCTGGAGGTGGAGATTTCCGGCACGCGTGAGCACAAACAGCCCTGGCTGGCAGAGGGCGACAACCTGGCTTATCTCAACGGCGATGCCGTGGTCGCGTCATTCGGACGCCTGAAAACCAGGATCGCGGATAACTTCGACATCGACCTGACCCTCCTTAAACAAGACATCTGGGTGATCGTACTGGATGTGGACCAACTTGTCGAACTCACCCGCAACCGGAACAAGGTCTTCAAGGAATTGCCCCGCCATCCCGCCGTTATCCGGGACATCTCGTTCCTCATCAAAACCGGGGTGCCCTACAGTGAGATCGAGGCGGCGATCAAGGCCGTGGATCCCCAGCTCATCGCCGAGGTGGGCATCTTCGACCAATACCTGGGAAAGCAGGTCCCTGAGGGATTTCGCAGCATGTCGCTGAGAATTGTGGTCCAGGACAGCGAAAAAACATTGACAGATGAGCGCGTGGACCAAGTCATTGCATCGGTGCGGGAAATGCTCTCCCGCGCCTGGCAGATCAACATGAGGTAAGATAATGGAAACAAATGCCACCAGCTTGCAAGATAAAATACAAAAACTGATCAACCAATACACCGAAGACAAGAAAAAACTGGAAAAGCTGAGCAAACAAAACCAGGACCTGAAAGAAGAAAACAGCCAGTTGATGGCCCAGATTGAAGCCGCCAACCAGACCAACAGCGGCTCAGGGGATCGCATCAAGGAACTGGAGAAGCAGCTTTCCAGCCTGGAAGCCAAATACGCGGAACTCCAAACCACCATCACCGGGTTTGAAAGCATCGCCAACGAGGCCATCAGCCAGATCGACAGTATCTTCCCGGACTTGGGCGAAGACCAGAAAAAATGATGAAATCGGTGGAAGTCGAGATCTTTGGCCGCAGATTCAAGCTACGCACGGACAACCAGAAGGAGATCCAAGCAGTGGCTGGAGCCATCGACGCGGAACTGAACCAGCTCCGCGAACAGTATGAGAACCTCGATTTCCCCAAACTATTGCTCCTGCTGCTGCTGAAGAAGCAGGATGAGATCAGCTCTCTGAATAAACGCTCCACCGATCTGGAAAAGGAACTTGAACGCCTGAATCAGATGGTGGGCAACATTGTCGGGGAGATCTGAACCTTGGCCTGCGGAACCCGTGATATGGATTGCATAAAAGCTGATGAAAATACGGGAACCGAGCCATGGGTGGCATGCACGCCGGCAGGTTCCGGATCCATAAAGCCCACAAGGTAGGCGCCCACCTTATGCTTGGCTTTTTCAGACAAGCATACACGGTTCACGCGGGCCATATTTCTTTACAACGGCCGGGTGCAAAACCCGCCTGAATAGATCAAAAAGGAATTAAAGATGCCAAATGTATGGATCATGGCAGCAATCGGACTGGTGCTGGGCTTTCTCATCGCCCTGGTTATCTATCTGATCAAACGCAACAGCGCCTTTCACCTGATCTCCGGCGCTAAAAAAATAGCCGAAGAGATCAGGGAATCCGCCAAAACCGACATCGAAACCAGCAGAAAAGCCGCCATCCTGGAAGCCAAGGATGAGTGGTTCAAACAGAAAAAAATCCTGGAAGACGAGATCAAGGACCGCCAAAAGGAACTCCGCTTCCAGGAAAAGAAATACAACGACCGCATCAGCAGCCTGGACAAGCGCCTCGAGGCCATGGACAAAAAAGAGGCGAACATGGTCGAACAGGAAAAACACCTCAAACACAGGGATGAGGAGATCAACCGCAGAACCCAGGAAGCCGAACTGATCATCATCGAACAGCGGGCCAAGCTTTCCGAGATATCGGGCCTGAGCCGCGAGGAAGCCCTCACGGTGATGCGCGACGAACTCTTGGTCCAGGCTCGCCAGGTGGCGGCCAACGACGCCAAACTCACCATAGAACAGATCAAGCTCGACACCTCCAAAAAAGCCGCGGATATTCTTTCCACCGCCATCCAGCGTTTGGCTGTGGACTACGTTTCAGAATCCACCGTGTCCGTCGTCTCGCTTCCTTCGGATGAAATGAAGGGCAGGATCATCGGCCGCGAGGGGCGAAACATCCGCACCTTTGAAAAAGCCTCCGGAGTCGATCTGATCATTGACGACACCCCCGAAGCAGTGGTGCTCTCCTGTTTCGATCCCGTGCGCCGCGAAATAGCCCGCCTTTCCCTGGAAAAGCTGATCTCGGATGGACGCATCCATCCCGGACGCATCGAAGAGGTGATCTCCAAAACCGGCAAGGAAATGGAGGAAACCCTGGTGAAGCTGGGTGAAAAAGCCGTGCTGGAGACCAACATCCACAACATCTCGGGCAATCTGATCAAGATCCTGGGACGCCTGCATTACCGCACCTCCTACGGTCAAAACGTTCTCAAACACTCGCTGGAAGCCGCCTGGATCTGCGGGATCCTGGCCGCGGAATTGGGGCTGGATCAGGAGATAGCCCGTCGCGCGGGACTCCTGCACGATATCGGCAAGGCGGTGGATCAGGAATTTGACGGCACCCACGCCATCATCGGCGCCAACCTCGCCCGCAAGAACGGGGAGAGCAAGATCATTGTGAACGCGATCGAAGCGCATCACGAAGAAGTGGAGGCCACCTCTGTCTATGCCGCCCTGGTTCAGGCCTCTGATGCCATTTCCGGCGCCAGGCCCGGCGCCCGCAGGGAAATGCTGGAAACCTATATGCAGCGTCTGGCCAAGCTGGAAGAGATAGCTGGCGCCGTGGAGGGAGTTAACAAATCATACGCCATCCAGGCCGGACGGGAACTGCGCATCATCGTGGAACCCAGCATGGTGGAGGATGCCCAGACAGCGCTGTTGGCCACTGAGATCGCCGCCCAGATCGAAAAGGAAGTACAGTACCCCGGTCAGATCAAGGTGACAGTGATCCGGGAGACCCGCCAGATAGCCATGGCCAAATGATCAGCTTGCTCTTTTTCGGAGATGTTTACGGCAAACCAGGCCGGCAGGTCCTGTATGACTATTTATCTGCTCTCAGAAATGAGTTCGCGCCTGATTTCGTGATCATCAATGGAGAAAACCTCGCGGACGGCCGCGGCCTGACCGAAAAAACCGTTAAGCCGCTGTTCAATGCCGGTGTGGACATCGTGACCGGCGGAAACCATCTCTGGGATAGAAACGAATCCTGGGACTACATCCAGCGGACCCCGAACATTGTAAAACCCCTCAATTTCCCCGCCGCCACCCCCGGAAATCCAGTCTGCGCCCTGCACAAAGAGGACAAGGAACTCACCGTTCTGGCCCTCTGCGGCCAAATTTTCATGCCGCCCTGCGATTCCCCCTTCACATCGCTGGAGGGCTGGTTCGCGGCCAATCCCGACCACGAAAGGCGCTGCGTGCTGGTGGACGTGCATGCCGAATCCACCGCCGAAAAACGCGCCCTGGGCTGGTTCGTGGATGGCCACGTCTCAGCTTTGCTGGGAACCCACACCCACATCCAAACCGCCGACGAAGAGATCCTGCCCCTCGGCACCGCCTATCTCACCGACACCGGTATGACCGGTTCCCACGACAGCGTGATCGGCGTGAAAAAAGAGATCATCCTGCAGAAATTCCGCCACGCCCTTCCCCAACGATATGAAACCTCCGACCTCGGACTCCAGGTAAACGCCGTTTACCTGGAACTCGATCAAGTATCGGGGAAAGCCCTGAAGATCGAACGGGTGCGGCGCCTGATCGAAGAACCAACCAATGGAACCAAGTGACATGGAAACCTTACTTTCCGGAAAACCCATTGCCACCCTCATCCGTGGCAAGATCAAAGAGTTGATCGCGGAACACGGCATTCGTCCAACCATGCAACTGATCCAAAGCGGAAACGACCCCGCCTCAGCCTACTACGTGCAAAACATCGTTTCCACCGGCACCAAGCTGGGGTGCGAGGTCCAGCTGCATAACCTGCCTGCCGACATCGGCCAAAGCGAACTGATGGCTATCATAGCCTCCGCCAACGCTGATCCCGCCATTCACGGCATCATGCTGCAAAAGCCCCTGCCCAGACACCTCGACGACGCCCAGGCTGGCGAGAGCATCGACCCCTCCAAAGACATCGACTGCCTCAATCCGGTCAACCTGGGCAGGATCATCCTCTCCCAGGATGCCCTCACACCC
>JAGOIS010000110.1 GCA_017995495.1 Candidatus Cloacimonadota bacterium | reverse complement strand
GGCCGGCGCTGACAGGGTAGCTGAATTGTTCCCAGGAGCGGATGCCGCTCCAGGAATCCTTCACGCTTCCATCGATGCTGAAAGTCAAAAGGTCATAATTGTTTTCGGAGGAGACTTGGCGCCAGAAACTCACGTTGCCCGGGGTTTCGATGTTCAAGCTGACTTGAAGTTCCGTGCTGGCGTTGTGGGATATCGCGCCGGACCTGGCAGAGAAGATCCCGGTGTGGACGTTCGAGCCTGCTGTCTCCAGGGTCCAGGGCACCGCGCTGTTGTTGACCCAGGGATAGCTGCTGAAACCACCGCTTTCAAAGCCGTCGCCGGTGACCCCGATCGCCAGCAGGATGCAGCTGTTGGCGTAATACTGTCCCGCGGAGTAGGAGAGGCCGATCGGTATCGTCTGGCCGTTTTGCGCGGCCTGGGCCAGGGTGACGGTGAAGCTGACTGGGTAATGGTCTTCCGCGGCCAGGGGAGGCACAGGGAAGCTGGTGGCGCTGAAAGTCAGGTGGGGATGGTCGGCCACCACGGTGAGGGTGCCGCCGGGGGTGGGCAGGTGGCCGCTGTTGATCACGTCCAGTTCCACAACGATGCTTTCACCGGGCTCAAAAAAGCCGTCAGCGTCCTGATCTGATAGCACGGGGTCGCTCAGGCTCAGGTTGGGGGCGCACACGGTGATCGAACTTGTTGTGATCCACTGGTTGGCCCCGTCTGAAACCGTGATCTTGAAAGGCACATTCAGCTGGTCAGGGGCGGTGATGTGGATCAGGACGCGGAACAGGTCACTCTGCTGGACAGTGCCGCCGGCGGGGATGTTGGGCAGCGTTTCCGAGGCTTGGATGATGCTGATGTCTCCGCTTTCGCTGGCCAGGGTGGCGGTGAGGTTGGAGGCAGGTTGGGTGCCGATATTGCTGAAACTCAGGTCCAGGCTGATGGTTTCGCCGGCTTCGGGCAGGCCGTTGGAGTTGGGGTCGTTGACCGTGATGGCGCTCACCGTCACGTAGGGCCCGGAACTGGGGATCAGCTCGATTTCCGCGATCACGGGCTTGCGCAGGGAGCGGGTGACAACTATCAGGGCCGGTCCGGCGCCGGTGAGGGGGGCGAAGTCCAGGGTCAAAGATCCTGAGGCATCGGTCAGGCCGGCTCCGTGCAGCTCGTCATTCATGGAGACGGCCACATAACTGTGGGGATCGGCGACGATCTCCAGGCTGTGGGTGCCCACGAAGATCGACTGCGGCGCTTCAAAGCTGTTCTCCGCCGGAATTCCCAGGTAGGGGATGAGGCTGGGGTCGCCCATCACGGAGTAGATCTCCCAGTAATAGTTGATCCTGGTGCTGTTGGACTGCACCACGGCCAGGTTGCCCATGAACATCGCGGCGCCAACGTTGCCGCCCCAATCCTCGAAAGGCTCGTTGTGATCGTGGAACATGGCGTCGTAAGCGCCGGTGCGCCCCGCCACAAAGGGCGAGCCGGTTCCCACCACCGGCGGTTTCCAGCCCACGCCCCACCAGTAATCTTCATCCCAGTAGGTGCTGTTCGTGCCGCCGATATAGACCACGCCGCCTTTGTTGGGGGCGCGCAGCCAGGCTTCGGCGAAACAGATGGGGAGGTCGAACGCGCTGGTGAGGCAGCAATTCCCCACCACCACGGAGGATTCATTCACATTCGCCAGGCTGTTCACATTGGCGACGGTAAAGGTGGGATCGGCCCAGGAGGTCTTGCTGCCGTGGGCGGTGTAGTTCACATATCCCACTCCGGCGGAGACATCGGCCACGATCGCCGCGTCGGAGGTCTGGGACGCTGGATAGAGGTAGGTGTGGGAGTTTATGCCGTGGGCGGGGTTGAAATAGTTGTTCGTGCCGTAGTTGATGTGTCCATTGGCATGAGTGGGGGAATAGGTCGCGTCCGCGCCGGCGATCATCACCGCCTCGGCCAGGTAGGCGTCGCTGGGCATGCTGTACATTTCATGCATCAGGGTCTTGTTCACCTGATTGCTCACCTCGGCTGCGGTGGTGGCGGAAAAACGGCCAAAATACATTTCCGGCATGTAATCCGTGCCTTGCAGCCGCACGTAGTGGAGATCGGTCACATGGCTTGGATCGGTGATGCCGGTGTTGGCCGGTATTTGGGGGGTGTCGCCCACGATCAGCAGGTAGGATGGGGCTGGATTTTCCTCGGTGGAGCTGTCCCAGATGTTTTGGATGAAAGTCTTTATCTGGCTGGGGCTTACGCCCGCCGGGGCGGTGGCCACAGTAACCCTGTAACCTTCCTGGATCTTCCATTTCAGGAAGGGCTCCAGCGCGTTGACAAAGCTCTCGGGCGTGAAGATCAGGTAGCCCATGGGATGCCGGTTCAGGGATCCGCGCTCAGGCTGGGGGTTCAGCAGGATGCCGCGCAGCGGGGCTTCAAAGGCCGGCGACCAGGTGCGGGCCTGCAACTGTTCAGTGGCCTGGTGGTCCGGATGGATGAATTGGACGTTCACTTCCGCGCTGTAGATCACCTCGATCTCGCCCCGCGCGGGATTGTAGCTCACGGGCACAAAATCCAGCGCGAACAACCGGTGGCCGCGAACATGGCCGAGCTCGGTCACGCTGATGGAAGGATCCTTGGTCCAGGCGTCGCGCCCGTAAAAATCACGGTCCACCACAAAGGGGATCCCGGCCGGATCGGCGCTTTTGGAAACCGATTCCTGGCGCGGGAGCAGCGGATGGCTCAGGCCTGCATCGCCCAATTTGATGGTCTTGCGCAGGGTGGAAGCGAATTCCGCCACCACCTCCGCCCCCTCCGGAACGCTGATGATCTGGCGCAACAGCGGCAGACGGGGCAGCCCCGTGGAGTTTGTGGTGGTGTATTGGGCCACCTGCAGGTCCGTGAAAACGCCCTGCGGGGTCTGAACTTCGCTGTAGTCCAGTTTATCTATGCTGTAGCCAACGCTCAGGCCATCCGCGCCACTGCGGGTGAGCAAGGCTGCCGTGGGAGCATTTCCCAGCTGGATCGATCCGCCGGACGCGGCAAGACCTGCCGCCAAACCCAGCGTGATGAGCATGATGAGACTCTTCTGCACATTCGCTCCTTAACAAATCCAACCGCTGTTGGACATTTATTTAAATGGATACCAAGCTAATGCAACTTCAGTTCCGAAACCTTGCCAATGTTTTCCGGCCGGTCACACAGACAGGGTTTGCGAAAAAATGTCTCACCCCGAGGGCGCAGAAACCCCAGATCAAAACAGAAGAGGGTTCACGCAGATCTACGCAGAAAAAGACGCGGATCGCGCAGATTAAAAAAGAAAAGCTCACACAGATGGCACAGATCAAAAGAGGAACACGGATGACAGGATAGACAGGATCTTCAGGATAGAATCACTGGAACACAAATCCGTAAATCCGTTCAATCCGTTAATCCGTATTAATTCGAACTACCCAGCCCAGGACTTGATCCACCCACTGGAATCGCGCCTGCCCCCAGCCAATAAATCCTGCCGATCCTGTCATCCGTGTTCCATTCTTCCTACGAACAGGGAGAAAAGGGGAAAAAGGGAAAAAGTTGTCACCAGGCTGGAGTCCAGCGCTGTTCGTAGCGCAGCATTCCAATGCTGCGGATCGCTGGAGTCACCCGAACTGTTTTGCTGGAGTCCAGCGAGCTTGCGAGCTTGGACTACAGCAGACCCCGGCATTTTTCCCCTACGGATTGTACGGATTCAACGGATGATACGGATTAAAGGACTCAACTTTCCACCACCCCGCCCCGGACCCGTCATTCCGGGGAAGGGGCCCCGGAATCCAGCCCTGGCGGGAATAGCCAATCCCAGTTCCAGGTCAAGGCGTGGTCGATGCAGACTGCGTCTGGATCGTCCCCTGATGAGGGCATTACCCAAACCGGCTGGATTCCGGGCGCGACTGCGTCGTCCCGGAATGACGGAGCGGCTGAGCCTTCAGCTGATACAGTCCGGGGTGGCAAAATCTGTTTGCCACAGCGGCCGGAGGACGCTTCCCAGGCAGCTGCGCTGCCTCTGTCGAACGGGAATTCGACAGCCCAATCGGCGCTTCAGGCGAGCGCCGCTACACCCAACCCCTCAATTCGCGTAATTCGTTTAATTCGTGGACAGAAATGAGCAGAAAGAAAGCCCCCGATGCGACAGAAACTCCCCGAAAGCTTAGGGAAGCGCTTCTCCGACGAGGCCATCGCCTGCCGGATTCTCAAAACCTCTATCTTTGCGAGTTCTATCTCAATAACACGATCCCCTTCCTTGAGATAGTGAGTGAGCAGGACAAGCTGGCCGGAGAACGCAAGTTGGTGGAATTGCTGGTGAACAAGTACAACGGAAAAGCCAGGCACTCAGACCTGATGAACATGTCGCATATGAAAAAACGTGAGTTCAAGGAATGCGTGGAATCATTAATGGAAAGAGCAGCCTTAACGGTAGACTCGTATACTGGTCTAAGCAACTAGGTTGCACGAATGTATGTCCTTGACACCCATATCCTGCAATCGTGGGATCAGATTGTATCCTAGTAAGTGATTGAATGATTGAGGGGAGGGTTTCTCCCCTCAAATTCGCAGAAAATTTTCAATTAAACAACCCATTATGATTCTGTGACTTGTTGTGTTACAATTGTTTAGCTTACAAATAAGCAAAAACTACACCTCTACTATATATATCTGGGGAGGGGGAGGCATAACGCTGCCTGTTGTATGTTAACTATATGATATATATATAGATATATATAATATATATATTATAATTTAATATTTTATTATATCTTTATATTATTCATTCTCTCCTGCACCCCCTCATTCCAGATATATATAGTAGAGGTGCCTATTTTTGCGAATTTGTTCCTATCTTATTATCTGCCTATTGGTTGCAGATAAGCAGGGGCAAATTTATTTGCTATATTTCTGCTTATTTGCCCCAAACCCTTGTTTTGTTACCCACCATATATAGGGGGTCTATGACTTTCCTCGCATCAACAGGGTGATTGCATCCCAATAACTACCCAACCGGCCAATGGGAGCTCAATGCGGGGCAGTCAAGAGGCGAACACGCCCGGCCTCGGGTGGAGATTACCGTAACCGGCGTTACGCTAAACACGATAATCTTCACCCCATCACCCACTCCGCTCGAACCCGTCATTCCGGGGTAGGGGCCCCGGAATCCAGCACTGGCGGGAATAGCCAACCTATTCCTGGAGTGGGAGGTCAACGCAGGCGTTGACCTTGCTCCGAAGCGGGGCCCCTGGAGCCGGTTTCGGACTACGAGCTTCTGGACAAACTGATGTGAGCGGTGTCCTGTCGTCGAGCGGGCAAAGCTGGCATGGATCCGGCTGGGCGCTTTGAACTCCAAGCTGCGCTTTTAACTCCAAGCTGTGCTTGGTTTGGCGCTTTGAACTCCAGCCTCAAGGGGGATAAAAGCAACAAACCCGCCTTGGGGGGCGGGTTTGGTTAAATGTCACCGGGGTTGCTTTATTGGCCGACCCAGCTTTCTTTGATAACAG
>JAGOIS010000109.1 GCA_017995495.1 Candidatus Cloacimonadota bacterium | reverse complement strand
TGATGGAGGTGCTGGTGTTCACTTTGGCGTGGTGCAGCCAGTTACCGCTGCTCACGTTCAGGTTGGGAAGCCCGGTGCCGGCCCAGGTTCCAAACTCCACCAAACCCCCGCCGGGCTGGAAAGTTCCGGCTGTTGTAGCGGTGATATTGGTGCATTTGATGGTGCCGGTGGTGATATTGTTCACGGAACCAGCAGCCAGGGTCAGGGCTTGGAACTGGCCTCCGAACACGGCGTTGGGGTCGGCCATGATCAGGGTGCCGTTCAGTGTAGTTTGCGTATGTGAGCTTTTGGCGTTCCAGAAAGTTCCGCTGCCCAGATCCAGAACGCTGCCGGCGTAAAGGTTAGGGGCGTTGTTGGTGGTGAACTGGCCGCTGCTAACGGCCAGGATGCCATACAGGTGCAAAGTCCCTTGCAGCAGAACCTGCTTGTCCATGATGTCCAGGGTGTTGGTCGCGTTCACGGTGAGGTTCCCCGCCACAGTCAGGGTCCCGATCTCGTTGCTGTCCAGCCAGAAGCGGGGCTCTTCCTCCGTGCCGTTGATGTACAGGTTGCCAAACTGGACATCGGTTTTCAGCCGGATCGCCGCGCCGAAGTAGGCGTTCATCCAGGTGTGGGTGGCGGCGCCAAAGTGAAGATAGGCGTTGTTTTCCACGATCCAGTTGCCTCCGCACTCGAAGCTGCCGGCGGTGGCGGCGCAGCCGGAATTGGAATTCCAGATGAAGTCGTCGCCGCTGCTCAGTTTGGAAGCGGCGCTGTTCGAAGTGATGATCCCGTTGAGGCTGATATCGCCCCACGCTGCCAGTTCATAACCGTTTAAAGCCAAAGTACCCGTGCTTTGGATCAGGTCGCCCTTGCACAGGAGGTTCGAACCCAATGTGGCGTTGGTTGCCATCAGTTCCAGGTTTTGGAACCAGCTGCCGGTTGAGGCGGATAAAGTTGTTCCCGCCCCGGTTAGCCGGAAAGTTCCGCTGTCCAGCTTACAGCCGCCTCCGGTGCTCACCAGCTGCCCTTCCAGAATGATGGTCCGGCCGGAGGAAGAGCCCAGATAGCCGGCTTGGAAAGTGAGGCTGTTCACTATCTTTAGGTCTTGCGTGGAACTGCCCAGGAAAGACACCGTTTTGCCATCCTGTTTATTGATCACCAGCTTGTGGAAGCGGGTGGACAGGGAGTGGTTTTGAATGTAGGTATCGCGGTTGTAAAGCAGGCGCACCGTTCCCCCGGAGGGCATGAAGGTGCTGCCGCTCAGGAAACTCCAGTTGCCATGGCACTCGAGGGTGGAACTCCCCGGGGAATAGAGGCTGGAGCCATTTTCCCAGGCCACATTGCCCAACACTCTCAGCAGGCTGCCGCTTTGCAGCAGTTCCACCCGTCCGCTCACCTGCAGATTGGCGTTTACGATCAGCGTACAGGTGTAGAGCCTTAGGACCGCCCCGCTGGCGACGGTGAGAGTTTTGGCATTGGCCACCAGGCTGTTGCCGATCATCGGATCGTTGTCCCGATCGGGGATAAACACGTTGTCTCCCGCTCCCGGCACTGCGTTCCCGCTCCAGTTTCCAGGCACGTTCCAGTCCGTGCTGATATCTCCCTCCCAAATCGATCCATCCATGATCCTCAGCTGAAAAGCTGCGGTGGTCAGGGTGCGCGCACTAACCACCAGGCCATACACGCCAGGCGTGGCCACATCCAGGATAAAGGACTCCAGCCCGCCCGGATCGCGGTTGCGCGAAGCGGCCAGCGCTTCGCCATAGCCGAAGACGCCGTCCCCGCCGGGGGGATAGAGCGCGATTTCAAAATCCGCCTGGGCATCGGCTGTGGACAGCTCGAAAAAGTGGGTGCCGGCCTCCAGCTGCACATTCCAGATATTCGCCTTAACGTTCGTCTCCCAGTTGAGGTTGTGGGTGCCGGGGTTGAGAATGTTGCTGATCGATCCGGCGATGTGGGCCTGGGCGTCACTGTCGTCATCCCTGTTCTCCAGCAGCACTCCGTATTGGTGCGGCGCCAGCTGGTGGTGGTTCACGGCGATATAGTTGATGTCGTCTGTTCCCTCGCTTAGGGTGGGCGTTTCATCAAAACCGGTGTCGGGATACAGGCTCAGGTTCCAGCTGCCGCTGCCGTTGTTCACCAGGTCCTTCACCAACACCAGGTTCCAAGTATCTGGCTGGTTGTAGCTGGCCACGCAGAAATCCTTGCTGTCGGTGATGCTTTGGCTGGTGAAGCCCAGATAGGCGTTACCGCCAGGGTTGATGGTAAAATTGCCGTAGCTGCCGTCGCTGGCCAGCAGTTGATCGCTGCCATAGGCACACATTTCGACCTTGATCCGGCCGAAATCAGTAAAATTGTTGCCGCCGACGCTGATCGGAGGCACCTGCCACACATAGCTGCCGTCGTTGGCTGTGTTGTCGATGATAGGGATCCAGAGATCGGGATTTATCCCACCCTGCAAGTGGTAATACAGCTTCACATAGCTTCCGAAGGTGTTCTGAGTGTTCCAGCTGATCTCATTATAGTCATTGGAGAGAAGGGTTTCGCCGCCTGAATTGTTCCAATAATCATGCCCGCCGTCCGGACTGGTGAGTGACACCTGCGGATAGTTGGGCAGTTGGTTGAACATGATCACCGTAACGAAAACCAGTTCGTCCAGGTTCACCCAGGTGAGCACGGGATGATTGGGATCGACGGTGCAGTACATGTCCGGATCGAACCGGTAGCCCACCCCGGTGGTCGAATGGCTGATAGTGTGGGTTATGATCGGAAATCCGGCATCCACACTTTGCCTGGTTAGGCCCCAAGCATTGTCGAAATCCAAATAGAGGCTGGAGGTCGTATATCCCCGGGAAGCTATCACAGTAGTCAAACCGGGGATCTGGTTGGGGGAGCTGGTACCCCCGTCATCGCTGGTCAGCATGGCAGTATGCAACTCCCGGCAGGTGTCTGTCACATGGTGTTCAAAATCTTCCTGGGCCATATCGTAGGCGGTCATATGGTAATTGTCCAGCCTGCCGAATCCCGCAAACTGGTCCCACCAGCTGAAAAGCATGGATATGGCTGTGGGCGTGCAGCCCCAGTGCCAGTGGTAAAAGGGAACATAATCCACAGACGACAGCACTACATCGGTTCTTTGCGCCCCGATGCTCATGGGAACGTTTAGCCAGGCCGCGCTGTGGTCCCGCTTTTCCCAAAATTTCCCCAGCTTTTGGCCCAGGGCCTGGAACTCGCTTTCAGAAAGGACTTTGTTGCCGGGCAGGGGATTGATGTAGGCTGTCCTGCTCCCGTCGCTGAAGGAAAACCAAGTGTTGGCCAGGTCAAAGTAGTAGGTTTTGCCCTGCTGCCAGCCTCCCGGAAACTCGCGCGCCGCGGCCGCTTCCAGTTCCGCGGCCTTGATGTGGTCCACCGCCAGCCTCTGCGCGTACTCAAAAAACACCGGCACATCCTGGCGTGCCCCGATCACTATATAGGCAAAGTCATCCGCGCCGCTGGCAGCCCGCCGGTCGCCCCGCAGCTCCGCTTCCGCCAGCTGGTTCCGCAGCTCCCGGGGATCGGGGAAGGGCCCGCTGAGCGAGTAGTTGAAGCACCAGGCCAGCAGCTGGCCGTCCTGGTCGTAATAGGGGATCGCCGCGTCCGGGCTGATCTCCGCGCCCCACAAAGAGCGCGCGTTGCTGTCCGCGATCTCCCTGGCGGCTGCTGGTTCCACCGCCTGGGCGACGGCGAAAGCCGCGCTCGCCAGAATCAGCATCATCAAAGCAAGCTTTTTCATCTGAACCTCACAAAGGAAAAGACTGTCATCCCGAAAGCTCGGCACGCTCCGGATACAGTTTCAGCCGCCTGAAGCCACTGAACTCATCCTCAGTTTCCAGATGATGGCGGCAGAATTGCCTGTCAAGAAATTTTTTGCCCTTTTGCCCATTTTCCCCAAGATATTCTCTTCGGAAAAAAGTCGCGGCGGCCACGTTTCCTTCCTTCCTCCTTCACACTCTTCCACCCTTTCCCGATCCCCCTCCGCGCAGAAAGTGCTTGACAACCCCTCTTTTCCGGCAAAAGGGTGTTCGCAGGAAATTGAAGAAATGAAGATCTGCATCGTGTCCAATTCCCACCACACCACCGATGTGCGGCTGTATTACAAGATGGCCCGCAGCCTGGCGAAGTTGGGGGAGGTGCATCTGCTTTGCGCGACGGGAGTTCGCAATGCCGCGGTGAATCCCTTTCAGGACGTGGTGGAAACCGAATCCAGCTGGTACGCGCTGCCGCTGCTATACCGGAAGGCAAAAAAACTCAAGCCGGACGTAGTGATCTGCGTGGAACCGCTCACGGTCTTCGTGGGTCTGGCCCTGCGCCGCAAACTCCGCTGCAAGGTTGTTTTCGACGTGCACGAGTTCTTCGCGGACGCCTTCGCGGAGAGGTTTCGCCCGCCCCTGGGCTGGATCGCGAAAAAACTCTATCTGGGCTTCGAACGCCGGCTGCAACGCAAAGTGGATGCCACCACCGCCGTCAGCGAAGAGATCCTGGACCAGCTTGTTCCCGGCGCCAGACGCAAAAACGTCATCGCCGTCCCCAACTACCCTGTGAAAAACGTTTGGGATTACACCTGCGAGACACCGATGGAGCTCAGCGCCATCTGCGGCATGGATTTTGACCTCATCTACATCGGCGGCCTCACGGAGGACCGCGGCATCTTCAAGATCCTCAGAAGCGTCAGCATCCTCAGAAACGAGTTTCCCAGCCTGAACGTCCTGATCCTGGGCAAATTTTTCGATCCCGAGGTGGAAAAGCAGTTCAACGAACAGCTCAACACCCTGAACCTCAACGCCATGATCTATTACCAGAGCTGGATCCCGGCCGAAAAGATCGGCCTCCTGCTCAAGCGCAGCCGGGTGGGGCTCTGGGTCTTCAATCCGCAAAACAAACGCATGGCCCGCGCCGTTCCGCTCAAGGTGCTGGAATATTTTGCCGCCGGACTGCCCGTGGTTTCGATCAACACCCCCCTGATGCGCGATCTGGTGGAGCAAAACGGCCTCGGCGCCTGCTGCGAATTTCACAGCGAATCGATCGCCAAAGCCGTGTCCGGCATCCTGAAGCTGAAGAAAAGCGAATACCGGCTGATGAGCCAGCGCTGCAGCGCGTTGATCGACCAAAAATACAACTGGGAAGCCATCGAGCCGCAGCTCCTCGACCTGGTGCAAAAGCTTGCCCCGCGCTAAGATGCGGATCCTCTACATCAGCTATTTCTATCCTCCGCTGGGCGGTCCGGCGGCGCTGCGCAGCCTCAAAACCGTCAAATACCTGGCCCAAAGCGGAATTGAGTGCGACGTGATCACCGTGCGGGACATCGAATACCTCTATCGCGACCCCTCGCTGTTGCGGGAAGACGCGGCGGCAAAGATCATCCGCACCGCTTCCCTGGACCCGATGGCGCTGCTCAAAAAAAGCCGGAGTGCCGGCGACAGCGGGCTTTCAAGCATATATCTGCACACCCCGGAAAAGCTCAAACTGCGCATCCGCCAGCTC
>JAGOIS010000108.1 GCA_017995495.1 Candidatus Cloacimonadota bacterium | reverse complement strand
TGGCCAGATTTAGCTTGACAAGGCTCTGCCTGCGGAAATAATTGCCGAGATAAGCTAAAATGAGGTTTGCAGAATGGAACTCAGGCTTGAGCAGCTTCAATTTCCCTCCGAGACCAATGTGATTCTGGGTCAGAGCCACTTCATCAAGACAGTCGAGGATCTCTACGAAGCCTTGGTGAACAGCGTTCCCGGCATCAAGTTTGGCCTGGCTTTCTGCGAGGCGTCCGGTCCCTGCCTGGTGCGCAAGGAAGGCACGGACAACGAGTTGATCGAATGCGCTGTGGCCAACATGCTGCGCCTGGCCGCGGGGCATTCCTTTCTGATCGTGCTGCGTGACTCGTATCCCATCAATGTTTTGAACGCCGTGAAGGACTGCCGTGAAGTGGCGAACATTTTTTGCGCCACGGCCAATCCGGTGCAGGTGGTGCTGGCCCAAACAGAGCAGGGAAGCGGCATTCTGGGGGTTGTTGACGGTTCCTCGCCCCTGGGAATAGAATTGGACACGGATGTGACCCACCGCAAAAAATTCCTGCGGGACATCGGTTACAAGCGTTAAATGCTCTACCGCACCTTCATTGCCCTGGAAGCTCCGGACCCGCCCCGCCAGTGCCTGGTGGAAAAACTGCGCTGGCTCCGCACCCATCCCGGGGTGAGCTGGGTGAAAGAGGAAAATCTGCACCTGACCCTGCTGTTTTTGGGAGATGTGGATAGTGACCGGATCCCTGATCTGATCAGCATATTGGCCGAAGCGGCGGGTCGCGGCGCCCCCTTTGAGCTGGAGTTGAAAGGTCTGGAACTCTTTCCCTGGCGAGCTCCGCGGCTGATCTGGAGCAGCCTGGACGCGCGGGACGACGCTTTGGACCGCTGGCACAGAAGGTTGTTAAGTGACATCCGCAAAGAAGGATATGAACCCGACGCCAAACCGCTGAAGCTGCATGTCACCCTGGGCCGGATCAAATCCGCGTTGTCGCCAACCCTGGAGCGCGACATCCTGCAAAGCGAGGTGGAGAAAGGCTTTTTTGCCTACGACACCCTCAGCCTCTACCGCAGCGTGCTCAAGCCGGAAGGCCCGACCTACCATATTTTGGAACAATTTAAGTTAGAATAGAAGGATGTAACAATGCAGGACAAAAACAAAGAGACCGCCCTCAAGACCGCGATCTCCCAACTGGAAAAGAAATACGGCGTGGGCACCCTCATGCGCCTGGGCGACAAGCCGCAGCGGGTGGTGGACGTCATCCCCACCGGGGCTTTCAATCTGGACCTGGCACTCGGCATAGGCGGCATACCGCGTGGCCGCATCACCGAGATCTACGGCGCTGAAGCCAGCGGCAAGACCACCCTCGCGCTGCATATCGCGGCCGAAGCCCAAAAACTGGATGGCGTGGTGGCCTTCATCGACGCGGAACACGCGCTGGACACAGCCTACGCGAAGAACCTGGGCGTTCAGACCGAGGAGCTGCTGCTCTCCCAACCCGACGGCGGCGAACAGGCCCTGGAAGTGTGCGAGACCCTTGTGCGCAGTTCCGCTGTGGATCTGGTGATCGTGGATAGCGTGGCCGCCCTGGTGCCCAAACAGGAGATCGAAGGTGACATGGGCGACAGCCACGTGGGTCTGCAGGCCCGGCTGATGAGCCAGGCGCTGCGCAAACTCACAGCGATCGTCTCCAAATCCAACACCGCGGTGATCTTCATCAACCAGACCCGCATGAAGATAGGCGTGACGGCCTACATGAACCCGGAAACCACCTCCGGCGGCGTGGCCCTGAAATTTTACTCCTCCGTCAGGCTGGAAGTGCGTTTCGCCGGCGCGATCAAGACCGGCGGCACGGAATCCGAGGTGGTGGGCGCCAAGACCAGGGTCAAGATCGTGAAAAACAAGCTCGCCCCGCCCTTCAAGACAGTGGTCTTCCCCATCATCTTCGGCGAAGGGATCTCCGAGCTGGACATCATCATGGACATGGCCGTGGACGCCGGGATCATCAAAAAGAGCGGCTCCTGGTTCGCCTACAAGGAAATCAAACTGGGCCAGGGCGCCGAAAAGACCAAACAGTATCTGAAGGAAACGCCGGAATTGAGGGCCGAGATCGAAGACGCCGTGCGCCATAACATCAACCCGGACAAACTCTTCGAAGCCAACCAAGCCGATGAAGCTGAGGACAGTTCCGAAGAATAGATACTCGGTACGCGTCGAACTGGACGGAATTTGCAGGGGTACCTTGCCGATGCGGGTGCTCCTGCCTCTATGGCCGGACAATTTCGAGGGCGAAATATCGGCGGAGGAGGGCAGGGAACTGATCGACGCCCTCAAAAAACAGGCTCTGTCGACCCTGGTGGACTATCTGGCCAAGGCCGAACACAGCGAGTTTCAGTGCCGCAAGCTGTTGCAGAGGAAGGAATTCGAAGCCCGGATCAGCGAGTCGGCGCTGCGCCGCTGCCGGGAGCTGAACTACCTGAACGACGCCCGCTTCGCGGAGGTGCTGATCCGCTCCTACATGGCGCGCAAAGCCAGCAAACGCGCCATCATTTCCAAGCTGCGCGAACAGCGGATATCCGCGGATCTTTGGTCCGACCTGGTGGACGAACTCTACCCTCCCCAGCAAAGCTCGGAAACCATCTCCGAACTGCTGGCAAAATACTGCGCGACGCATCGCGACCTGCCCCGGCAGAAACTTAGGGAAAAAGCCTTCAGCTATCTCTACCGCAAGGGTTTTGAGCTCGCGGACATCCAAAACGCGTGGGAGGATATCAGTTAAGCGCTGAATTGGGTTCGGGCGATGTCACTCCAGCTGATTCAGGATCCCGGCCGCGCTGCCTGCCCCGGCTCCCAGGATGATCGCGATCAGGACCAGGGAGATGGCAAACATGATCAGGTAGGCGCGGGCGAAATTGCGGCGGTTGGGGTTTTCGGTGTTGCTGACGGCCCAAACTATCGGCAGGATGATGTTGACAAGTGGGATGAACATCAGCAGCAGGGTGCCCACCCAACTTCCCATGCTGAGAACCGGCGCGCTTTCAGCCTGGGGCTGGTAATTCTGGTAAGGCGGTTGATTCTGAGCTTGTTCCATAATCATAACTCCTTATAAAAAGATTATAAGCGAAAACAGTTGCCTGCCACGCGGAATTTTCATCCCCGCGGGCGGGTTCCGAGCTTAATTGCGAGCCATACCCGCTAAACAAATCCGCTACCTGACCTGATTCCTGACGGGGACTGCCTTCCCCAAATCTCCATCGGAGACCCAGGAAACCCAGTGGGATGGCCGCGGCAGTTGAAGCTTGCGCAGAACACCATTCATCCGCAGTGACCTAATTCGGAGGCAGATAAGACTTGCCAGCCCCTAAGGATTTTTTTCTCTGAGCCAGAATTTCATTGACAAACTTGAAACGTGCTTCAAAAATGGTCCTCATGATATTACCTGCTAAATGAGGATGTCGATATGATTGACGGCATGCATATATTCAGGAGATCAATTCCAGCCCCGGTTAGGGTCGTTCCCTGCCGGATCTTCCGCATTGGAAAGGGGCGGCCGTGACGCTGCCGCTCATCAAGCGGAAACAAACTAATCAGCCAAAAAGGGAGGCCAAAGTGAAATCCTTGGTTTTTTGTTTTATCCTGCTCTGCGGAGCGATGTGCCTGAACGCCCAGGCGGATCCGGATTGGCTCTGGGCAGTGCGCGCGGGCAGCGCGGAAGAGGATCTGGGCGCGGCCATTTCCGGCGATGGCAACGGAAATGTCTATGTGACAGGATTGTTTGCCGGAACGGTGGTTTTCGGTTCCCTCACGCTCACCAGTGCCGGGGGGACAGATGTTTTTGTGGCCAAACTGGATACGAGCGGAAACTGGCTCTGGGCGGTCCGGGCGGGAGGGGCTGATTATGAGCATGGTTATGGCATCCACACCACCAGCGGAGGAGTGAGTTACATTACCGGTTACTTCCAGGATTCCGCCGATTTTGGCGCCACTACTCTGAGCAGCGAAGGCGAGACGGACATCTACATCGCCAAACTTGATGCTGATGGCAACTGGCTCTGGGCAACCCGGGCCGGGGGAGCCAGTTATGACCAGGGTAACAGCATCTCCGTGGATGAGGGCGGAAACTGTTATGTGACAGGATGCTTCCAGGGAACCGCCCACTTCGGATTCTATCAGATGACCAGCGCGGGCAACTATGACATCTTCATCGCCAAAGCGGATACTGATGGCAACTGGACCTGGAACAAGCGCGCCGGAGGGATCGGCGACGATCGTGGCTACGGAGTGGACACAGACGGACAGGGTAATTGCTATGCCACGGGGTACTTTGCCACCTCCACCCTCTTTGGCACCATCACCCTCACCGACGGCGGCGTTTTCGCCGTGAAGCTGGATACCTCCGGAAACTGGCTCTGGGCGAGGAAAGCGGACGGCAACAACTATGCCTCCGGAACTGGGATAGTCACCACAGCGGACGGGCATAGCCGGGTAACCGGGCATTTTGAAGCTTCGCTTGGCTTCGGAGCTTCCTCCATCACCAGCAACGGAGACAGGGATGTGTTCGTGGCCGCGTTGGATTCAGGCGGCACCTGGCTCTGGGCCGCATCTGCCGGCGGAACAGATTATGACACCAGCATGGGCTTGACCCTCGATGCCGCAGACAACACCTACGTCACCGGCCGCTTTCAGGACACAGCCGCTTTCGGAGCCTCTTCGCTAACCAGCGCGGGAGAAAGCGACATCTTCATCGCCTGCCTCAACCCCAGCGGCATCTGGCAATGGTCAAGGCGAGCCGGCGGCTCCTACTACGATTTCGGAAATGGAGTGGCAACCGACAGCAGCGGCAACATCTTCTGCACAGGTGAGTTCTGGAATAGCGCGGATTTTGGAGCCGCCAACCTCACGAGCAGCGGCTACAACGACATCGTGGTCTGCAAACTGGGCGCCGGAGTGGATGCGGATGATATGGTCCAAATCCCAACGGCAGACTTTCAGCTTTGCGTTTTCCCCAATCCCTTCCGTCCCGAGACAAACATATTCTATACCTTGCCCAAAGCGGAATCAGTCTCTCTGAAGATCTACACCAGCCGGGGTCAGCTGGTCAGAAGCCTGCTCAATGAAGAACAGCCAGCGGGCGGACATTCCCTCATCTGGAACGGCAAGGACGACTTGGGAAAAGGCGTGGCCTCGGGCCTGTATCTTTGCCGCGTCGTCTGCAACGGCCAACAGGAAACGAGGAGGATGCTGCTGCTGAAGTAGTTACAGGTTTTTCTCTAACGGCAAGGAAGGTTTGACTTCCCCGTAAACCGGGTTCCGTGGGGAACTCCCGCAGAGCTTGGGACCACAGTTCTCAGACCCCTTTCCGGGCGCAGAATCCATGCACCGGACACTCGCCGCAGCGCGGCTTGCGGGGCTTGCAGAGGTTCTGGCCGAAGGCCACGACGTGGGAATTGTAGGTGAGCCAATATTTTTCGGGCAATTTGACCCGCAGGGCCATCTCCGTTTCGAAGGGGGTTTTGGTGCTCACGTAGCCCCAGCGGT
>JAGOIS010000107.1 GCA_017995495.1 Candidatus Cloacimonadota bacterium | reverse complement strand
GCGGCCCGGCCGGCCGGGCCGCGAGAACCTACTCCAAGTCATTGGCAGTCAAGGTAAAGGAGATAAAACTTGACAAACCTAGAAAACCCAAAAAATGAGAAGTGTCAACTCAATTCAGGAAACTCCAATACTGCAGTGAAATCTCTCAGGTGATCAATACGGAATAAATACGGAATCAATACGGATGAAATCCGTATTGATTCCGTATTTATTCCGTATTGATCGCTGGGAAGAACTGAGTGGGATAAACTTCTAAAATGACCACGGGGCCAATGCTGACAGCGCTGAAATCCCGGTTTGGAAAGGAGGCTGTCTTTTTCTAATTGACATTTTGGCCTGATGTGGAAAAATGACCTAAATAAGTGGAAAAATATGATAATCAGCACGCATAACCTGATCAAGGATTACAGTCTGGGCAAAGTGAAAGTACGCGCTTTGAACGGAGTGGACATGAGCATCGAGGAGGGGGAGTTTGTGGCGATCATGGGTCCCTCCGGTTCCGGAAAAAGCACGCTGATGCACATCCTGGGCTGTCTGGATTCCCCCACGGAAGGCGAATACCACCTGGACGGCGTGCAGGTGAGCGAACTGGATAAAAATGAACTGGCAGTGATCCGCAACCGCAAGATCGGCTTTGTGTTCCAGTCCTTCAACCTGCTGCCGCACCTGAACGTCCTCAAAAACGTGGAACTGCCGCTGATGTACGCGGGTAGCAAAGCCAACCTGCGCGATCAAAAGGCGCGCGAGATCCTGGACAGCGTGGGCCTGAGCGACCGGCTGAAACACAAGCCGGCAGAGCTTTCCGGAGGTCAGAGGCAGCGGGTGGCGATCGCCAGGGCGATCGTGAACGATCCGGCGATCCTGCTGGCGGACGAACCCACCGGAAACCTCGATTCCCAGGCCGGGGGCGATATTTTGGAGATCTTCAGCAAGCTGCACGCTCAAGGCAACACCGTGATCATCGTCACCCACGACAAGGCAGTGGCGGAGCGGGCCAACCGCATCATCCGCATCATGGACGGCAGGATAGAAGATGGCGCTTTCCCTGGCTGAATCACTCTCCATCGGCCTGGCTGACATCCTCACCCGCAAGGCGCGCAGCATAGTCACGATCATCGGGATAATCCTGGGAGTGATGAGCATCATGGTGGTGCTGGCGATCGTAAATGGAATGAACAAATCCACTCTTGACTGGATGGGTGAGCGCGGCGGGCTGAACAAGATCGAGGTGCGGCAGGACTGGGCTTACGACCTCAGCCGCGGCGGCGATCCGAGCTTCAGCCTGCGCGAGATCGCCCAGATCCGTTCCCTGCTCCCCAAGGTGGAGGCTTTCAACCCCCAAACCCAGCTGCAGCCGCAGGAAATGCTGTATGGTGAACTGGGTTATGTCTGCAGCATGCTGGGCGTCTATCCGGACATGGAAAAAGTTGAGGACTGGCAGGTGGAGAAAGGCCGGTTCATCAACGACCTGGACATCGACAACCACAACAACGTGGTGGTGCTGGGATCGACCACAGCCAAAGAGCTCTTCGTCTCGCGCGATCCGCTTGGGCAAAACGTAACCTTCGCCGGCCAGCGGCTTCTGGTGGTGGGGGTGATGGAGCAGAAATACATGGCGCCGCAAGGGGGCGGCAGCGCCTTCACGGACAACGCGCTGGAATACATGAACCAGCGGGCCTTCGTGCCTCTTTCCACCTTGCTGAGCAAGATCGACCCCACCCAGAAAGTGAACAGCCTCAGCCTGCAGGCCAACTCTCCGGAGGAGGCCAAGGAACTGCGCCAAAAGGTTGAGGACGTGGTGCTGAACATCAAGCAGGGCAAACGGCTGTTCGAGGTCAGCGCCGCTCAGGAACAGATGGAACAGATGAAACGGAGCTCGATGATCTTTTCCGCCGTGTTCGTGCTGATCGCCGTGATCTCGCTTCTGGTGGGGGGTATCGTGATCATGAACATCATGCTGGCCTCCGTGAAGGAACGCACGCGCGAGATCGGGGTGCGCATCGCGATCGGGGCGCGGCGCCGGGATATCTTTTTGCAGTTCATGGTGCAGACCGTTCTGATCACCGCTCTGGGAGGGGTGTTGGGCATCATTTTGGGGTTCTCGGTTTTGAAAGCCGTGGGCTCCTATCTGGACCTGCAGGTGGTGGCTTCCCTGCAAATGATCTGGGTGGCGCTGCTGGTCTCCATCGGGGTTGGCCTGATCTTCGGCGTCACGCCGGCGATGCGGGCCAGCAATCTTGATCCGGTGGAAGCTTTGAGAGAGGAATAAACATGCAGGAAAAGCACAAGACAGGTTTCTGGGCCAATCTCCGGGCACTGATCGTCACCTCGGTCAAAGCCGCGGGGATCGATCTGGGCAAGTTTTGGCGCTTCTTCAGCGATCCCGCGATGCGCAAAAAAGTCTTTAGCGATCTTTGGGACTTCCTGAAACGCTGGTATCGCCTGATCATGCAGGAGCGGGTGATGCGGGAGGCCGGATCGCTCACCTATATCACCATCCTGGGTTTTGTGCCGTTCGTGGTGTTCATCCTGCTCATCGTGCCGGACCTGCCTATCCTGAACCTGAGGGAAAAGGTTTTTGAGCTCATCTCAAACAACCTGATGCCGACCTCCGCCCTGGCCGTGAACAACGTGGTCGAAGGCATGCTGGAAGGCCGCGCGGGCTTCAACATCATCAACTTCGTGGTGATGATCATCTCCTCCTATTCGCTGTTCAGAACCATCCGGGATTCCTTCGACCGCATCCTGAAGATGGAATATCACACCCGGCAGAATCTGCTCAGCCAGGTCGTCAAATTCCTGGGCACCATCATCCTGGGCGTGTTCATCCTGGTGGTGCTGATCTCCAGTTCCTCGCTGCCGCTGATCTCGCGCCTGCTGAAGATGCCGCTGCTGCGCTTGCTTACCTATCTGGTGCCGTTTGTGATGCAGTTTTTCCTGCTGGTCTTCCTCTACACGCTGATGCCCTCGATCAAGGTGCAGAGGATGTCTCTGGTGCGCGGGGCTTTCTGGACGGCCGTGATCTGGATGGTGGTGAAAAGCGGATTCGATTTCTATATCTTCCGTATGACCAGCTATCAAAAGTTCTACGGCACCCTTTCCGCCCTGCCGATCTTTCTGCTCTGGATCTACGTGAACTGGCTGATCATCCTGGGCGGGATCGTGATGGTGGCTGTTTTTGAGAAAAGGAAACACGGCGATTTGGAGCCCGGGCAACCCCAAAAGCTGATGCGCATGAGCATGGAGGTGTTTTCGGAAGGAAAGCTGAAAACCGTTCTGGAGAAAACCATCAGCGGCGAGGAACTCAAGGGTTTGATCGATTCTCCTGAAGAGGATGGCAGCAAGTGACAAAACTGGCCCTGATCTCTGTATCAGACAAAACCGGCGTGGAGGAGCTGGCCCGGGGTCTGCAAGCCTTGGGATTCGCCATCGTCTCCACCTCCGGAACCGCCGGATTCCTCAGGGAAAGCGGCCTGGAGGTGATCGACGTCTCGAACCTGACCCGTTTTCCGGAGATCCTGAAGGGACGGGTTAAGACCCTGCATCCCAACATCCACGCGGGAATTCTGGCCGACAGAACCGAGCCGGATCACTTGGAGACCCTTTCCCGGCTGGGCATAAACCCGATCGATCTGGTTGCCGTGAATCTTTACCCTTTCCGTGAAACCCGCTCCAGATCAGGCGTGCGACACCAGGAGATCATCGAGCAAATAGATATCGGCGGTCCCTCCTTGCTGCGAGCTGCCGCCAAGAACCACTCCGGCGTGGTGGTTCTTTGTGATCCCGGGGATTACGTACCTGTTTTGGACCAACTGAAGGCGACCGCGGAAGTGAATTCTGACACCCGTTTCCGCCTGGCGGGCAAAGCTTTTCAGCATGTGGCGGCCTATGATGCGGAAATTGCCGCTTATTTCAGATCTTTGGAACAGCCTGCTACACCAGGCACCGAATTACCAGATAGATTGGAACTATCCGCCAGCCGCCAAGCAGTCCTGCGTTACGGCGAGAATCCCCACCAACAGGCAGCCCTGTACTCCGGAGAAAAGCAGCTCCTGACCCTGCTGCACGGGCTGGAACTCTCTTTCAACAACCATCTGGACATCGATGCCACCCTGCGGGCACTGCGACTGTTCGAAGAGCCCACGGTGGTGATCACCAAACATTGCAATCCCTGCGGCATCGGCTGCGCGGACAACCTGAAAGACGCTTATCAAAAGGCGTTTGAAGCCGACACCAAGTCCCCCTTTGGCGGGATCGTGGGCCTCAACCGCGCTCTGGATCTGGAAACAGCACAGAAGATCGACCAGGTCTTCACCGAGATCATCGTCGCCCCTGCCTATGAGGACGGTGTGCTGGATTGGCTGCGCCGGAAGAAGAACCGCCGCCTGATCAGCTTCGACTTTGGCTTGTTGGCGCAAAGGATCGAAGGATTTGAGCTTAAACATCTGCTGCAAGGCTGGCTGCTTCAATCGCGGGACCAAGTTAGCGAAGATCCCCAAACGTGGCGGACAGTAACCCAAATTAAACCCAGCCCGCGGGAACTCGAGGCCATGCGGTTCGGCTGGAAGGTGGTTTCGCTGCTGCGTTCCAACGCCATCGCCCTCACCGCGGAGGACCGGACCCTGGGGCTCGGCGCCGGCCAGACCAGCCGCATTGACGCTTTGCAACTGGCGGTTTGGAAGGCCGGAACCTTTGGACATGACCTTGCCGGAGCCATCTGCGCGTCCGACGGCTTCCTTCCCTTCCGCGATTCCATCGAAGAACTTCATGCCCGCGGGATCCGGGCTGTGATCCAGCCGGGTGGCTCCAAAGGCGATCCGGAAGTGATCGGCGCCTGCGATGAACTTGGCCTGGCCATGGTTTTCACGGGGTTCCGCCATTTCCGGCACTGATTTTTGATTTGACAGAATATGAGGCTTTAAAAAAATGACTTTCCACCCCTGCGGAGATGTGTCCGAGCTGGCTGAAGGAGCACGATTGGAAATCGTGTATATGTGCAAAACGCGTATCCTGGGTTCGAATCCCAGCATCTCCGCCACTCACTTTAACAATCATCCCCTTTCAAATACAGTTTCATTCAAGGAGTTTTTTCAATGAAAACAAGCACAGGCATATTACTCGGTTGCGGTGCTTTGCTGCTGATCCTGGTCGGCGCTTTTGTGGCCGGTTACTTCTTCAGTAAACCCTTCATATCGACAACCCCCTCCTCCATTTCCGGAGGCACCTGGCTGGTGCTGGATCCCCAAGGCAGCGTTCCCGATTACACTGAGATCAAAGGTTCAGAGTTCTGGGGCTTCGCCCCTCTCAGCGCCGAGGACATCTGCGGCCGGATCCGCAAAGCCGCCAAGGACGCCAAGGTTAAAGGCATCATCATCAGGCCGACCGCCTCGCAGATCAACCACCCCAATCTGAACGAGATCGCTGCCGCGATGGCGGAATTCCAGAAATCGGGCAAACCCGTGATCGCCCACGCGGAAATGCTGGGCCAAAAGGATTACCTGCTCTGCGCCATGGCAGACAAGATCTAC
>JAGOIS010000106.1 GCA_017995495.1 Candidatus Cloacimonadota bacterium | reverse complement strand
GGTGTGGGGCGTGTCAAAACCGGAATCCACCCCGTTCACATGGATGGAATAACCTGAGGGGGAGGAGGTTACTTCTAAATTGAAATAAAATATCTCTTCAACCCACCAAGTACCAGGGGTGGTGCCGATAAGGTCTGTAAGAAATATAACTTCGGATCCGCCATCAGCAGTCCAATTAGCACTGGTGCTCAGACCGGTTGGCAGATAGGTGAGGGTGAAGGTCAGGGTGGAGCCAGCCGGCCAGTCACCGACCCAGGCTTGCTGGTCGCAATAGGCAAAGGCCATTCCATCCAAGTCAGCAACAACTGGATGTATGGTGCCAGGATCTGTGCTGGACTTGATCTCTGTGGGAAAGGCGCTGCAAACCACGGTTAGCAGGAAATCAGGATCCGTTGCGCCGACTCCGTCATATATGGTATCTACCGCATCCATGATGTTAACATTTGTCGCGTCAATGTGCCAGTACATACCTCTGGGTGTTATCGCAAAGGCCAGGACAGCCAAGGTAAGGATTAGGGCTGTTAACAATAACTTTTTCATATAGATCCTCCTCGATCAAAACAGACAATTGGTGTGATAAGAAGTTGCATCGCTGCCGTCGGTCCGCCCTGGAAGGGCAGCCCCGGCAGGGCAGAAATAATAAACGCCATCAGCTTTTGGTTCCCGGTCATGAAAGCTCCAGAATTCTTGAATGCTTGACAAACTTTTTATATTTTGCTGGCTCTTCAGTCAAGTTATATTTTCTTCCGTTGCCTGCCGCTTTCCGGCAACCCCTCATCCCGCCGGAGAAAAGCCCTGCCAGTGCCTATTTATAATAATACAGCTCCACCGGGGTTTCGCCCAGGCGTTCGCTGATGGTAAGATAGCCCTTCCCCTTTTCGTCGAAAGCGACGGCCTCGCCCTGTCCCTCCAGTTTGTAGTGCAGGGTTTTGTATTTTCCGGCCAGGGCGGCGGCCACGGTTTGGTTTTTGCCCCGCTGGTAGCGGTAGATGTTGGAATAGGTTTTGATCAGGATGCGGCGCCCCGAGGGAGAGATGTCCGCCGCGGTCACCCAGTTGTAGGGCAAAGAACCCACACGGCGGGCAACGTTGGGCTGGGAGAAGCTTTGGGGATATCCGAGGCGGTAGATGCCGCAGTTTTCCTCGCGTTTGCTGATCACGTAGAGGTCGCCGGAGCGGGGGTCGGCAAAGAGGGCTTCGGCGTCCCGGGGCCCGTCCTCGTAGGTGAATTCGATGCGGTCGATGCCGGATACGGTGATGAGGGTGTCCATGATCTCCGGCTCGGCGAAGCGATAGATGAAGGCGGAGGGGTGGCGGGCATTGTTGTCGCCGATCTCGCCGACATAGACATAGGGCTGGCGGTCGCGGGGGTCGATGCCGGTGGCGATATCCTCCCAGTCGCGGTTGGTGACGCCCTTCAGAACGATCCGGGCGGGCATCAGGCCGCTTTTGTTGAGCACAAAGACCTCGGCTTTGCCACCGGAATCGTTGTGGGTGTAAAGCAGGCCGGGGGTTTTGAGGCTGGAAGCCAGGCCGGAGGCTTCGTTGATGTCGGGTTCTTCGACGGTGTCGCTTTGGAGCGAGGGTTTTCCCAGCAGGGCGCAGCCAATCGCGCCAAACAACAGGGCCAGTGCCAACAGCGGCGGGAGAAATCTCTTACAGGCGTTCATCAAATGTCTCCTTGATCGGTTTGTTCCGCGGTGTTATCCGGCGCGGGGATCCGGGGAGGGTTGGTCATGAAATTGATCTTGGGGAGGAGGGGATCGGCGGCGTCGATCCTGTCTCCGGTTTGCACGCAAAGTTCCGGCTGGCCGGGAAGGGTGACCTCGCAGCGGCCCTGGCCCAGCGCCATGCCGATGAGGTTGCCGGCGCCAAGGCTGGCAGACGCGAAGCTCTGGAGGTGGCGAAAAGCGAAGCGGAAGCTGATCCGGCCGGCCGGGGTGTCCAGACACAATGCTCCGTCTTCCCAGCGGCAGGCGGAGTGGGGGCTGCGCAGTTCCACGGGGGCGAAGGGTGGTTTGCTGATGATCAGCTCTGTGGAGTTGCCACTCTTGCGCAAACTGCTGATGCTGCCGGCGATGGGGGAGAGCAGCGCGTCTGCGGCGGGCGGGGCGATCCGCTGGCGGCAGCGGAACAAGAGGCTGGTGATGATCCAGAGGATGATGCCGGCGAGGACCAGGGCAAGGGAAAAACCCTGCAGCCATTGCCCTGAATGGCGCCAGATGGCTTTCAGGGCTATGGCCACAGCCACCACAGCCAGGGCGGGAAGCTGGGCGCGGATCTGGGCCAGCTTGATCCGGCGCAGGGCGTCCGCGTCCGAAAGCAGATGCCTGCCAGTTTTATCCGGCATTCACTTCTCCGGACCCCAGTCTGGCGGGTGATAATTCTTGGAGCAATGGCTTGTTCCAGATGTTGTTTTTTCCACTGAGTTTGCTGGATCAGGGCTTACAAAAGCTTTATTTCTTAGGGATTCGCGCGGGTCCAGGTTACCGTCCTGCCGATGAGCGAAACTCCAATGAAACCGCGCAGTTTCATGGTGTTGGGGCCGGTGAGTTCCACCTTGCTGGAATATGTGTTTCCGGATTGGGGATCGTAAATGGTGCCGCCATCGTACTTGTTGTTGCCTTTGGGCTTGAGGTTTTTTACGATCACCAGGTTCATCAGGGGCCGGGCGCGGAGGCTCTTATCCGGATTGTCATTGTCCACCTTGGGTTTGCCATTCTCGTTGGGCTCTTTGAGCCAGGTGATCTTGCCGTCATAGGTTCCGGCGGTGGTTTTGTAGATCTGGATCTTGGTGGTCTTTTCAGCGTTGTACCAGTATCCTTCGATCTGGTGGACCTTGGCGGCGAGGGCCAGGGGCAGCAGCAGCGCCAGCAGGGTGAGGGCAAAAATGAGCTTTTTCATGGTTGCTCCTTTGGGCATGGGCGGGGTCAGATGATCCCGCAGCGTTTGTAGATGGTATCCACGTGGCGTAGATACCGTTCGTAAGAAAAGATGTCTTTGATCTCGGCGGGGGGGAGCAGCGCGGTTATCTGGCTGTCCGCCAGGATCTGGTCCAGAAAGGGTTTGCCGCTTTCCCAACACTGCATGGCGGCGTTTTGCACCAAGGCGTAGGCCTCTTCGCGGGGCAGGCCTTGCTTCACCAGATGCAGCAGCAGCGCCTGGGAAAAAACGAGGCCGTTGGTGAGTTCCAGATTGGCCTTCATGTTTTGGGGATGGACCACGAGGTTGGAGATCAGGCTGCAGCATTTGGCCAGCATGTAGTGGGCCAGGAGGCAGGAATCGGGCAGGATGATCCGCTCCACGGAGGAGTGGGAGATGTCGCGTTCGTGCCAGAGGGCGTTGTTTTCCAAGGCGGCAAGGGCGTTTGAGCGCAGCAGCCGGGCCAGGCCGCAGAGCTGCTCGCTGAGGATGGGATTGCGTTTGTGGGGCATGGAGGAGGAGCCTTTCTGTCCTTTGGAGAAGCTCTCCTCCGCTTCCTGCACCTCGGTGCGCTGAAGATGGCGGACCTCCAGGGCGATCTTCTCGATCAGGGTGCCGAGGAGGGCCAGTTCGCCCAGGAAAAAGGCGTGGCGGTCCCGCTGCAACACCTGGGTGGAGACATTGGCCGGTTTGAGGTCCAGGTGCTTGCAGGCCAGTTCCTCCACGCTGGGGTCGAGGTGGGCGAAGTTTCCCACCGCCCCGCTGAACTGGCCTACGGCCACTGTCTCAATGGCGCTTTGCAGGCGGTCGATGTTGCGTTTGGTCTCATCGTGCCAGAGGGCAAATTTGAGGCCGAAAGAGGTGGGTTCCGCGTGAATGCCGTGCGAGCGGCCCATGCAGATGGTGCGGCGGTGTTCGCGGGCCTTGAGTTTGAGGGTTTCAGCCAGGCGGTGCAGCTCGGCGAGGATCAGCTCTCCGGATTGCTTCAACTGCAGGGCTGTGGCGGTGTCCAGCGTGTCGGAGGAGGTGAGCCCAAAATGGATCCAGCGGGCAGGCTCGCCCACGTATTCCGCGACATTGGTGAGAAAGGCGATCACGTCGTGGCGGGTGACGGCCTCGATCTCCTCGACGCGTTCACAGGAAAAATCAGCCTTGTCCGAAATGGCCTGCCAATCAGAATCGGGGATGATGCCGAGTTCGTGCATGGCCCTGGCGGCGGCGAGTTCCACCTCCAGCCAGCATTCATAGCGGTTTTGCTGGGTCCAGACCCGTTCCATTTCCGGCAGGCAATAGCGGCTGATCATGGCTGGCCGGTGAGTCCTTCAAGCAGGTCCAGAAGGCCGTTGGAAGCAGGCGCGGCCTCGTTGCGGGGCAGGGGAACGGTTTCGGCCTTGCCATAGCTGATGTTGTCCACCAAAAGCTCCACCGCGGTGTTTTTGGAGATGCTCACCACCACCACGTCCGGATCACCAGAGGAGGTGTAGGCCACTGAAACCTCCGCCCCGGAGCGAAGGTCGCGGATGCTTTTCAGCTTCATCGCCCCAGAGAAGGAAACGCGCAGGCTGTCGATATCGACAGAATCAGAGGCGGTGAGGGCTGCTCCGTATTTCTCGATCAGGGCTTCAGGCTCGGCCAGCAGGGCCAGATAACCCGAAGGATCGGGAATTGCCTGGGCCAGGCTCTGCAACTGGGGAAAGAGGGTGGATTCCACAGCCAGGTAATCGGCCAGATAGACCGAGACAAGAGGTGTGGGCGAGATCCCGAAAGCGCCTCCGTCCACAACGTCAAATCGGGCTGAATCTGAAGTTTTGTTCAGCACGAAGAGCTTGTGCAGGGTGAGGCCGGCATGGGTGGCGCGCACCACGCCGTCGGCGCTGAAGTTTTGCCATTTGGCCAGTTCTGCACGCAGGAGCGCCATCTTGTCCACCGGTTTGTTGGACGCGCAGGCGCTCAGCAGCAGGGTCAGGATCACAAGCAGAAGGGGGATCGATCTTTTCACTTTTTAAGCTCCGGTTTCTTGTTGTAGAGCCACCAGATGCCGATGGCGGCAGCGATGATCATCAGCAGGCTCAGGATCTGGCCGATGGTCATGAAGCCCAGGAAAAAGCCGTGTTTGTCGTAAACATCGAGGGAATCCGGCACCCGCACGAACTCCACCAGAAAACGGAATAATCCGTAGAGCCCGATGAAGGTCCAGAAGACAATTCCCTCCTTCTTGCTGAGTTTGAGCAGGATGAAGCAGACCGTGAAGAGCACGATCCCCTCCAGAAACAGCTCATAGAGCTGAGTGGGATGGCGGGGCAGCGTGCCGGCATCGGCTCCGGGGAAGACCATGCCCCAGGGCAGGTTTGTAACCTTGCCCCAGAGCTCGGCATTGATGAAATTGCCCAGGCGCCCCAGCCCCAAACCAATCGCCACCAAAGGCATGGCGGGATCGGCCAGTTTGAAGAAATTCAGTTTCTGGCGTTTCAGATAGATCCAGGTGGCGATGATCACGCCCAGAGCGCCTCCGTGAAAGCTCATGCCGCCTTCCCAGACGAAGAGGATCTCCTGCGGATGGCGCAGATACCAGGGCAGATTGTAGAACAGCACGTAGCCCAGCCTGCCACCCAGGATCACCCCGAGCATGATGGAAAAGATGATGCCCTCATACTGATCGCG
>JAGOIS010000105.1 GCA_017995495.1 Candidatus Cloacimonadota bacterium | reverse complement strand
ACGTTGGGGATGTTGGCCTGGACGGCCGCGATGCCCTTGAGGTTGGCCGGATTGTGCAGCGGCGCCAGCGAGGTGCATTCCCGCATCACCTCCACCACGTGGTCCGTGATCACCACCGCGTCCGAATAGTGTTCCCCGGCGTGCACCAGGCGGTGCCCCACGGCGTCGATCTCGCCCTTGTCCGCGATCACCCCGTTCACGCCGTCCAACAGCGAGTCGATGATCAGTTGGAGCCCCTGTTCGTGGTTCTCGATCACCATCTCCCGCTTCTTCTTGGTGAATTTCTCGCTCTTGTAGGTGAAGAGGGCGATGTCTTCGCCGATCTTTTCCGCGATGCCTTCCGCCAACACGTGGCGGCTCTCCATGTCGATGAACTGGTATTTGATGGACGAACTGCCGCAATTGAGCACTAAGATCTTCATTTGTTCCTCAAATTTGGGATTTTGGGCAAACCAGCGCGGAGGCGGATTATTGTCAACTAATTTAGGCTCTCGCGGTCTGGGAGGGGCGGACGGGACGGCTGGCGCCGATGCTGGAGTCGCGCGGGTCACGGGCATCGATTCCAGCAGAGTTATTTCCGGCCTGGCTGGCGTCCCTGTCCCTGCGTCCCCCGGATGCCCACCCCTCCGTTATGCCCTCCGATAAATCACTGCTTCGCAACCAGATACGCTCCCGAAAAAAAACTTCGGAAAGGCGCGGATTTTGGTTGACAGAATTCCCTACCCCGCCAGGTTGGTTCTCAAATATCTCGCTTGGGAACTCAAGTCTTGCGCCAGTGGGAGTGAAACCTCCCGGCCGGCTTTCCAGGGGTCTGGAAACAGGGTCTGACGTCAGCGCTTAAACATCCCCGGCACGTGTAACTCAACGTCTGCAAAACGACCCAGGCGAAAGCCAGGGTTACGGGCTCTCAACCACATAAGCCCCGGTAACGGGAACCACACTGGAAGGAGGAACCATATGAAACAAGCACTACTCGAATTGTTTGGCAAACGACCAACCACAGCCCTCGACACCCAGCGCCTGCCAGAGTTCATGCGCGAATATCTGGAACTCGCCTCCCAAGGAACCGACTGCCGTCCCGGCCTCTTGCTCACAGCCTGGCTGCCTTTCTGCGCGGTCAATCTGGGCAACCGCGCCTACATCCAGGTCGGCTCCCTGAAGATCTACCCGAACATCTGGTCCTGCGTGATCGGCCCCAGCTCCATCAGCCGGAAGACCACGGCCATCCGCTACGCCCAGCTTACCATCAAACCCTACGAGGACGAGCTCAACAAGACCGACATGGCCAGCTACGAACTGCTGACCCCGGTCCTGAACGGCACCACGGTTTCCAAGCTGATGTCTTTGCTGCACATAAACCCCTGCCGCCTCTTTGTTCAAAACGAATTCTCAGGCTGGCTGGCCGAGATGCAGCAGAGCTTCAACCGAAGCTACAAACAGTCGCTCACCGAGATCTTTGACGGCGTCACCCGCAACTACATGAACCAGGAACGCCGCGAATTGATCGTGAACCCAGCGCTATCGTTCGTGGGCGCCTCCACCCAGGACTGGTTTTTCAACGCCATTTCGGGCCGCGACCAGCTCGCCGGCTTCCTCCAGCGCATCCTTTTTTGCGTGGTCCGCAAGGACGACCTGGAAGAACTGGAGCTTTCAGCCGCGAAACGCGCCAACAACCTCGAGGAACAATTCGCCGCCTTCGACGCCCGCTATTTCCGCGTCTGGCGAGAATTGCCGGGCTCCCATGAGCTCAGGTTCGGACCCCTGGCTGCCACCTCCCGCGACGAATACTACGCCCAAGCCTTCCAGCGGGTGAGCGCCCTCAACTCCGACATCCTGATGAGTTACTTCACCCGCGTGTGGGACGGATACTTCTACAAGTTCTGCCTCATCATCCACCTCGCCCAGGCCCACCGCGAACTGGCCGAGGCCAGCCGCCTCCACACCGAGGACGCCTGGTTCCGAGACACCCGGATCGAGCCCGACACCGTGGCCCAAGCCGCCTATCTTTGCGACTTCTACCTGGACCACGTCCTCTCGATCCTGGACATCCTGGAGGAAAAGGACAGCCTCGCCGTGGAACGCAAGGTGGTGGACCTGCTGGTGAACCGCTTCGGCGGAAAGGCCACCCACTCCGAACTGATGAACGCCTCGCGCCTCAAAAAACGCGACTTCAAGGAATGCCTCGAATCGCTCATCGATCGCGGCGCCATCACGGTGGAGACCTACACGAGGAACCATCAGAGCGGAAGAATGTATCTGCTGGAGCGGGAATTACAAAAATTCCCGGGAAAATAAATGAGCCCCTTGGGGGCAACATAAACTGAACAACCAAACACGACCCCGGGCTGCGGCCCGGGGTTTTTATGTTAGGGCTCTCTTTCAAATTTGGTGGGTGAGGTTAAGGGCATCTTGATCACGTACCCTAAAGTGGGCTGCCGAAATCTGTTCGGCAGAGACAGCCAACTGGCTACAGCGAGCTCCGCTCACAGTGGCAAACGGATTTTGCCACCCCAATACGTGGGCTGCCGAAATCTATTCGGCAGAGACAGCAGAATGGCTGAAGCGAGCTCCGCTAACTGTGGCAAACGGATTTTGCCACCCCAAATCCGTGGCTCGACCAGCCCTACCCCCTCGATTTGAAAGAGAGCCTTAGGTTATCAACCCTACTCAGGTCTTCGCAGGTCTTCGCAGAGGGCTGAGAAGACCTTCGGCCTTGCGGCACAGACACTTAGCCTAGGTCTTCGCAGAATATCGGGGTCTGGCCCCCCCCCTGGAAAGGGGGAGGTTAGGAACTGGCAATGCAAGGTCTATAATGCTATATATTATATATGTTATATATGTTATTATATATAATAGTTTTATTTTTTTATATCTCTTTTTATTATGCATCTCTTTGCATGCTCCTCTCCTCACCCTTCCTGCCTCCACCTCCACCTGCATCCCTTTCTGGCAGGGGCCGGCCAAGATGCTCCTGCCCCGGCCTCCGGTTGGGGGGCCCCCAGACCCTGATATTCTGCGAAGACCTGGGTTAACTTATTGTGGCACAGTGTCGAAGGTCTTCTCAGCCCTCTGCGAAGACCTGCGAAGACCTGAGAATTTGGGCTGTCCGGCGTTCCAAGTTCCCCAGCCTGGAGTACAAAGCGCCAAACTCAGCTTGGAGTTCAAAGCGCCAAAACAGCTGCGAAACCCTCCTCTGTCCTGGAGGCGCTTTGGACTTCAAGCAGCCTGGGCCTGATGTCCCGTCTCGTTGAAGTCAAAGCCGGCAGAGAATGGCGGAGGTTTCAGACCCTTTTAGCCGGCTTGAACTCCAAGCAGCTGGTTCCCGTTGAAGTCCAAGCCGGCCAGGCATCTCCAGCAGCCAATGAAGCTGGATCAGCCGGCTTGAACTCCAACTTGGCTGGGCTCGAGATCCCGCCCGGGGTCCGGTTTACCCTTCGCGCGGCTTCCCTCACCCTCTGGGCCGCCTTCCATTCACTTCCCTTTCAGGCATTGGGAACTCCTTGGGAGGCCAAGGGGTGGCTAATGGGAGGGGGCTCAGGGACCGGGGGGCCTCCCTCCCGTAAAGCTTTAGTAGTAATGGGCTTTCACATAGTAGAAGCGGGGCAGGTTGTCGCCCGGAGCCAGGGTTTGGATGAGGGAGGTTTCTGGTGTGGACCCCTGGCTGGCGAAGCTCCCGAAAGGATCTTGGGAGCAATAGATGGAATAGTAGTCCGCGGGGTGGGGATCGCCGTTGGTATCCAGGGTGACTGGGTCCCAGGTGAGGGTGATCGCATTTCCGGCGGCGGAGATGTGAATGTTTTTGGGCGGGGCGGGGCCATAGGGGGTGTCGGTGAAAATCGGCCCGGCCACGAAGACGTCACTGGCGCCCGCACTGGTGAGGCTGAAGGGGCTGAATTCCACGGTGTAAGAGAAAGATCCGGCGAGGGTGATGGCGTAATCGAGGCGGATTAAGCTGGAGCTTATTCCCGTGGCCTCGTCATCTCCAAATCCGCCGGCCTGGCGGGTGCAGAGCCAGTTGCCGTTGGTGTCCAGCTTCGACACAAAGGCATCCCCGTAATGGACGCTCTGGAACTCCCGCAAACCGAAGGTGGCCGTCAGGCTGAAATAACCGCCCACGTAGATCGCGTTGGAGCCTACGATCGCTTTTCCTGAATCCTCCCCCGTCCCCCCCGCGCGGCGGGCCCACTGGAAAGCCAGGTCCGGGCCGGCTTTGGCGATGAAGATGTCCTTGTTTCCTGCGGTGGTGAGGGAGATGGGGTCGGCGAAAAGGCAGGTTCCGTCGAAATCCCCGGTGATGTAGATGTTCCCGTTCAGATCCGCCCAGATCCCGCGCCCGGCGTCGGTTCCAGACCCCTGCACCACCTTGGCGGGGTAGCCCCACTCACCCCAGTTGGTGATGCTGGCGACGAAGATCTCCTTTCCTCCCGCAGCCGACCCGATGCCGGGGTGGGGGCCAAAAACCACCGGGCATTCGGCATAGCCGGTGATGTAGCTGGTGCCGCTGCTGTAGTCGGTGTGGATGGCCAGCCCCCGCTGATAGCGGTTTGTGGCCATGTAGGACCCGGCCGTGGCAACCCAGCTCCAGTTTCCGTTGGGGTCGATCTTGGCCACGAAGATGTCTTCGAAATTGTCCATCAGGTCGACTTCGATGTCACCGAACCAAGCGTGGCCATCAAAGGAGCCGGTGAGGTAGGCACTTCCGGTGTTGTCGCAGGAGATCCCCCTGCTGAAATCCGGCCCGGACGAGCCTCCCGATCTGGCCCACTGGTGGTTGCCGTTGGTATCCATTTTCCAAACGAAGACGTCCGGCTGGTTTCCGACAGTACTGTACAAGACATCCGAGCCGAAGCTGCCGGTTCCCTGGAAATAGCCCGTCACATAGATGTTTCCCAAGCCGTCGATGGCCACGTTCAAGGCCATGTCGTCGTATTGGTTCCCCCCACCCTTGACAGCCCAGGCCCAGGTTCCGTCGGGGTTCATTTTGGCCACGAAGATGTCGAACCCATCCCCCGTCGCGATCAGCTGGTGAGATCCGAACCAGGTGGTGTAATCGAAGCTTCCCACCACATATTTGGAAATACCCATGAAGCTGGAGGTGGTGGCCACATCCTCGACCTTGTCGTTGGCATTGTAGCCCCCCCGGAAGGCGTAGGACCATTCGGCTTGGGCAAAGGCCCCGGCCAGCCAAAAACACAAAACAACGAGCAACAAAGATCTTTTCATCGGTCCCCCCGCCCTCAGGGTTTCCGCGCCTCAGGCATGCGTTCCGCTGAAGGCGATTATTATGGTACAAAATTACAGAATGGTATTTTCCTTGTCAAGAAAAATATGTCTGTTTCCCTTGAGGATGGGTGGACCCTGGGGAGCGGGGACGTTCCTCAATGCGCGGGGGGTTATCCACAAGTTACTCGGATCGAGGCAGCGGGGCAGGCGGGACACCTGACGCTCCGATACGGCCCTCAGCGGCTCAGATGATGTCCAGGATGAGGTCTTCCTTGTTCGTGGGTTCGGGGGAGATGGTGTAGGCGGCGCGGATGAGCCGGGCCACCTCTTCGGCTTGGGCGGGGTGGTTGGCGTGAATTTCGCCGATGGGC
>JAGOIS010000104.1 GCA_017995495.1 Candidatus Cloacimonadota bacterium | reverse complement strand
TCCATGCGTTCAGGCGGCAGTTCCAGCCTGCCTTTGGCAAAGTAGAAGCGGGGCAGATCATCCACCATTTGGGAAACGGTTTTGCCGCTTTCGGCCAGCAAACCGAGGATGAGGGCCATGCCGGCGACGGCGTCGCGGGTGTAGTTCACTTCGGGGCAGATGATGCCGCCGTTGCCTTCGCCGCCCACGGGGGACTTCAGTTCCCGCATGAGCTTGCCCACGTTGATCTCGCCCACTTTGGCGCGGTGGACCTGCACTCCGAAACGGGTGGCAATGTGGTCTGAAAGCATGGAGGAGGAAAGGTTGACAACGATGGGGCCGGGGTTTTTGGGCAGGATGAAGAGTTCCGCGAGGGCCACGGAGTATTCCTCACCGATGCAAGCGCCATGTTCATCCACGATGGAAAGCCTGTCCACATCAGGATCGGTGGCAAAACCGAGGTCAGCCTTGCTGCGCCGCACCTCTTCCTCCAACTGGCCCAAATTCTCGTTCAGGGGCTCCGCCGGATGGGAAAAGAGCCCCGTGGGAGCGGAATTGATGGCGATCACTTCGCAACCCAGGGCTTTAAGCAACAGAGGGGAGATCAAGCCACCCGCTCCATTGACAGAATCGATGACCACCCTGAATTTGCGGTCACGGATCCTGCCGAGGTTCAGCCAGGGAATGCCCAGAACTTGGTCGATATGGTATGAGATGGCATCCTGATCCTGGATCAGGTTGCCCATCTGCCGCCAATCCATCCAGTCCAGCTGTTCATCCACCGAAGCCAGGAAAGCCGCGGCTTTTTCCGCGGAGAGAAACATCCCGTCTCCGTCCACGAATTTCAACGCGTTCCACTGGGGCGGATTGTGCGAGGCAGTGATGCTTATTCCGCCTTGGGCGGAGTGTTTTTTCACATTCAGCAGCACGGTGGGGGTGGCCACAATGCCGAGGTCGATCACATCACAACCCACGCTGAGCAGGGCTGCCGTTACGCTGTTCAGCATGGCGATCCCGGTGGTGCGTGAATCCCTGCCGACCACTATTTTGGGCTTGGCCCCGGAGGCGGGCCTGAGGGAATTTCGCGTGATGTATTGCCCGAATCGCGCTGCGTAACGCAGAACGATTTCGGGGCCCAGGGTGTCTCCAAAGACACCCCGGACCCCGCTGACGCCGGTCATCAATTTGCTCATTGGCAGTTAGTAACCGTATTTATACCTGTTATCGATTATCTTCGCGTCCTTGCGGAGCTGCTGGAACCAGCGGTTGAAGGCGGCATCCTCAAGGCGGGTCCGGATCTCATCCTGCTTGGTTTTGTTGAAGGCCTGCATATTGGGCTTGTTGCGGCTTTCGGCAATGATGATGAAGTGGCCTTCCTTGGTGGTGATCAGCGGCGAGTATCCTCCGGAATTCAGAGCCAGGGCTGCTTTGTCGAAGTCGTCGAGCTGGGCGTTCACAGGCGCTCCCACGCGGGATTTGGCCTTGTGTTCGGTCAGCTCGATCACTTTCCAACCTTCCAAGGTGGCTGCGCTCAGGTAGTTTTCCTTGGTCACCCGTTTCACGAAGCTTTCGGCCCGGGCTTTGATGTTGGCGATCTTTTTCTGTTTCTCAAGGTCGAACTTGATCTGGAGTTTCTTCTCCTCGAAGTCCTCGTAATAAGTCTTAGCGTTGTCCACGATCTCGGCGATCAAATACTTGTCCTGTCCGGTGATGCTGATCTTGAATACGTCCGAGACCTTGCCGGCTTTCTTGGATTTTATAAATTGAAACAAGCCGCCGTGTTGCCCGATGCCATCCATCTGGGGATTATCGTGGGCAAGCCAGCGGGAACTTGTGATTTCCAGCTTCAGTTCTTTGGCCGCCTTTTCGATTCCCTTCCTGTCTATCAGTTTGCGAGCAGCCTCGGCTTTGTCCATGAGCTCTTTGCGTGTGGATTCGGTGGTGGCAACCTTGAAGAGGATATGGCTGGCTGAGACCTGTTCCGCGCCCGGGGTGCTGGATACCAGGGTGTCGCATCTCACGATGTGCCAACCGAACTTGGTCCGGAAGGGACGGGAGATCTGGCCTGGTGAAAGTGCGAAGGCCACCTTGTCAAATTCAGGCACCATCTGGCCTTTGCCAAAAGTTCCCAGAGATCCGCCTTTCTCGGCAGAACCAGGATCCTCGGAATAATCCAGGGCCAGGGTCGCGAAATCCTCTTTATTCTTCACCAAACGATTGTAGATGTCGTCAATTTCCAGCTTGACGTCATTGTAATCCTGCTCAGATGGTTCAATGGTCATGGTCACGTATTTTATGCGGGAGGCAGGGCCTTTCTTGAATTCCTTGTCCTTGTTGGCATCGTAATATTTTCTGATCTCGGCATCGGATACAGTCACAGAATCCGCCAGGTTGTAATCGAACCAGATCGCTTTTCCGCTCACGCTGTCCGAGTCTTTCATATACGCGGCTTTCAAGCTGTCGGCGGTGATCCCGGCTTCTTTCTTGAGCTTGTCCTGGAGTTTCTTTTTGGGCAGATAGTCCTTGATGCTGTCATAGAGCATGGTGCGGAGCTGCATGTTGTTGTTCAGCGCGGCGAAATACTTGTTCTTGTCGAATTTGCCGTTGCTCTGCAATTCCGGGTTCTGCTGGAGTTCCGGGGGAATATCGTTTTCCATGGCGTTCTTGATCTCGGCTTCCGTCACCTTGATCCTGTGTTTCTTGATCTGCTGTTTCCAGAGCACATCGTCGATCAATTCCTGCCAGGCTGAGTTTTGCACATAGGACATGGAGTTTTCGTCCACCTTCTGTCCCTGTGCTTCATAACGTTCAACCACTTCCTGTACCTTCTGGTTGAACTGCTGCGGCGTGATCTTGGTTCCGTTGATCTTGGCCAGGTATCTGCCCCGGAAAGATTCCAGGATGCGTTCTCCACCAAAGATCCCGCCAGCGCCGAGGCTCAATATGAAAGCCAGGGACACGATATAGACTATGAGCTTTTGGTTTTTTCTAAGGCTGTCGAGCATTTATCTCCTCCCATGATGGGTATAAATTCTATTTGAAAAGCCAATATTATTAAGGCCGCTTTTTTCACAAGGTTTTTTTTAGATCTCCGCCTTGCGAAGGAAGGCCAGTCCCAACAATGTGAAGAACAGATTGGGCAGCCACGCGGCCCAGAGGGGAGGGATCACCCCGCTGTAGCCAAGGCTTTGGCCCACCCGCACCAGGATCAGATAGAGGAAACAGATCACCAGTCCCAGCAGAAAGACAAGGCCCCTTCCTTTGGAGCGGATGTTAGTGGTGGCTACAGGGATGAAAAAGAAGATCACGATCAGGTTCGTGAGCGGGAAGGCCAGTTTCATGTGCAGGTCCACTATCTCCCTGTTGGCCGGCTCGCCCATTTTTTGCAGCCTGCCAATGTAGTCCCTGAGCTCAAAAAAGGTTAGCGAGATCGTCTTTTTGGTGATGCGGACGAAGTCCTGGGGTTTCACGTCCAACAAAGGCAGATCGGTGCTGGCATAGTATTGGTAGAAGGTCTGCCTGCCCTGGTCGAAGCGCCTGATCTCGCAATCCTGGAGCAGCCACCGGTCATTTTGCCAGACTGCGGAGGCGGCGGTCACCCGTTCCGCGATCTCTTTGTCCTTGGGGTCCAGCCTGGTGAGGTCGATCACCCGGATGGTGTTCTGATAGCCGTCAAAGAAGGCGAAATAATAGAAATCGTTGTTGGTGCCCTGATAATGCACCCTGGCCTTGAGCAGATTGTCCTCCGCCTGCGCGCCCTGTATTTTTACTTCGTAAACGAAGTTGCGCGTCTTCTCAGCCCAGGGCAGCACGTATTCGCCAAACACGGCCACTCCCAGGCTGATCAGGAGTCCCAGGCCAAACAGCGGCAGCATGGCGCGTTTGATGCTCACTCCAGCTGCCCGCGTCGCCACGCTTTCGTTGTGTTTGGAAAGCGAGTTCATCAGAAACAAGCCCGAAATGAGGACGGTTACTGGAGAGGTGAGCACAAACAGGTAGGGCAGCCGCAGCAGATAATACAGAATCGCCAGCTGCAGGGTGGCCCCGCTCCGGATGAGGGGCGCGAGGTTGTCGATCACGTCGATCACGATGAACAACACGGAAAAGGAAACAAACACCACCAGATAGGCCTTCAGAAATTCACGGATGATGTAGCGGTCCAGGATTCGCATCATAGCTCTCAGTGGATGATCCCGTCTGGAGCGTCTTGCAGTCTGGCTTTGCGGTGGGTGAGGCGCCAGCTGAGCAGGTTGAGGTTCACCAGCTGCTTCTCATGCACCGAGAGGTGGATCAGGATGGCGGCGAGGATGATGAAGAAGATGTTGGTCAGCCACATGGAGAGAAAGGGGCTCATCAAAGACCGGTCGGCAAGTTCTTCGCCGCCGGTGAGGGCAACGTAGTAGATCAGGAAGATGGCGCAGGAAACCGAGAAAGCCATGCCGATGCCGCTGGTGCGGGTCATCAGGCCCAGGGGGATGCCCACCAGCACAAAGATGATGATGGCGAAAGACAGGGCGAATTTCTTGTGGTATTCCACCTGAAAGGCCCTCAGGTTCTGCTCAATCTGCCTCTCAGCGTCCTCAGCCATGGTCTTCATAATGCCCAGCCTGCGCTCTTCCACGCTGTTGGCATAGCTTTTGGGTTTGCCGGCAAGCAGGCTGAGCCTCTGGGTCAGGTTGCCGATCTCCTTCTGTTTTCCGGTCAGCTCCTCCTTTTTGGCCTTGATGCCCGCCATCAGTTGGTCATAGGTCATTTCCCGGTCCGAGCGATAGGCGCTTTCCGCGAAATCCAGGTTGGAGGATAGATCGCGGATGTAGACGGAAAAAGTTTCAAATTTCCTCAGTTGATATTTGCCCGGTTCCTGTTCGTTGCGCTCGTGCATTTCCCCATTGTGGAGGATGATCTGCAGGCTGTTGCCATTGTCCAGCTGCACCACCTCGCCGCTTTGCGCCAGGATCGTGCGGGGCAGCTTGGTCTGGCTGCGGTCGTAGATCATAACGTCACGCAATTCATTGTTGTCGTTTTCCTTCACGTAGATGGTGTAGTCCGTGAGGGTGGTGAATTCGTTGGGTTTAATGATCGTCATGGGGCGGTAGTAAGCTATCTTGACGGTCAGGTTTTTCAGCTTGTGATTGGCATTGGGAAGAAAATAATGGTTGAACCAGACCATCACCCCGGTGAGCAGCAGAGCGCATATCATCAGAGGCCCCAGCATCCGGTAAATATTGATCCCGCTGGCTTTGATGGCAACGGTCTCCCGGTCCACGCTCATGCGCCCGAAAGCCAGGATCGTGGCCACCAGTACGGCCATGGGTATGGAAAGGGCCACCATGTAAGGCAAAGACAATCCAAACAGCTGGGCGACCGTCTGCAGGTCCAGTTTTTTTTCGATGATCATGTCCAGAAGGTCGATCACCCGGTCGATCAACAACACAAAGGTCACCACCAGCAGGGAGATCAAAAAAGGCGCGATATGCTCCCTGAGGATATAGCGCGGCAGGATCTTCATCGGCCCAGCAGCTCCAGCAGCTCGTTTTCGCTGATGATCCTGATCGAGGGGATCTTCTGCGCCTTGGCCAGCTTGGATCCGGGTTTGGTGCCCACCACCAGATAGTCCAGGCCGGGGCTCAC
>JAGOIS010000003.1:9967-27331 GCA_017995495.1 Candidatus Cloacimonadota bacterium | reverse complement strand
AATATCGGCATCATGATGGTTACAGCTTGGAACTTGGGAACCACAACATAGCGGATGGGGTCCAGGGCCATCATGCGCAGGGCGTCGATCTCCTCCGATACCTTCATAGTGGCGATTTCGGCCGTGATTGCAGAGCCGCTTCTACCGGCCAGAATGATGGCGGTGAAGAGAGGAGAAAACTCCCTGATAAGGGCAAAGGACATCACATCCGCCAAAAAGATCCCGGCGCTGTAGTTCTTCATCTGCACGCCTGCCTGCAAGGCAATGATGAAACCGATCACAAAAGAAAGCAGGACCACGATCGGCAGGGCGTCCAACCCCAGAAACAGACACTGTTGGCTTAAAGAACCCTTGCGCTGCGCTTCACGTTTAAAGATTCCCACGGCAGACCAATAGAATATATCAGCTGCCAGTTGCAGGGCTGTTTTCGCGCCCTGCCAGCCCGTCTGGACCGCAGCCCCTGTTCGCTCCAACCACCCGGATTCCCGGGGCTTTTCCTCCTGCCCCTGCTCAAGAGTGCGGAACCTGTCCATCACAGCCTGTACCTCTGGTCTGGCGGGCAGGATGGTCACTTTAGCTGTTTCAGAGGCAATCTGCACAATCTCTTCCCAGACGGCTGTGCCAACGCAGTCAATTTTCTCTATTCCCGAAGGATCTATGCGCACTGCCCTGTGCTGCCGGAGGATGCGATGGATGTCCAAACGCGCTTCAGACAAACCTTTCAGGGTGAAATCCCCTCCCAAAAAAAGCGTACCCTGGGAAAACCTTGTAGCAGCCATGATCAGTAGAAAAGCGAAAGCCTCAAGTAGGTGCCGTAGTCATAGACCAACCAATCCTTCTGAGCCTTGTCGTACTGAATGTTCAGCCTTAGATCAAGTGAGATGTTGCGGTAGATGCGGAAATTGATCCGGTTCTCATTTTCAAAGCGGGGGCTGCAATCCTTGGAACTGATGGGAAACAGAACGTCAAAATAGGAATTGAGCCTGACGAAATTGAGGATGTTGACAGCCGAGAGCACCAAGGTGCTTTCGATACCGTGAAAGACCAAATCGGGTGTTTCGCTGTAGATATCATAGATGTTGTCATCACCTGGAGTTTGGCTGTGTCCAGCCGCCTTGAAAACATAGTTTCCTCTGTTTATCTCCTGCTGCCAGCCATAACCCAAGCGCAGGCTCAGGGAGGCGCGGGGACTGAACGCCAACCGGTAAGTGAGTCCGGTTCCCTCTTTCAGGCGCAGTGGGAAGAACGGGCTTTTGGTTTGCAGCCTGTCCTGGTTAGTGGCCAGTGACACGGTGTCTCCCTTGGCCGAGATCTGGATCAGGTTCTTATTTTGGGCAAAGAAAGAATACTCCTTGAAGAAATGGGTCTGAACGTCTCCCCGAGCGTAAAATGAGAAGTTGCGCAGCATCCTGCTTGTTTGCCAGGGAGTTAAGAGCAGGACATTTTTCAGGGAATAGGAGTCCGAACTTACCCGCAATTCGTTGAAGTTGATGCTGCTTAGCCCCAGATCATACATGCTGCGCAAAGTGTAGATCGTATAGGGGAAGGTGGCTTCCACCGAGTTCTCGAGCTGACCCGTTACAGTGATGCCGTTCACCTGATTTTCGGGGCCGGTTTCGTTATTTCCTGCCAGGCTGATGTTGCCATGGACAGCTCCTTTGTGGATAACCGGCTTGTTTCTTATCAGAGGCTCCTCACCCAAGACTCCCGCGCCGATGAGCAGGTTTCCCTCTCCGGTAGTATTGACCACCATGGTCAGGATCTGGCTATCTCCAGTGCTCAGATTTACGGTAGTGAAGTCCTTCAGCTCGTTCCAGGGTCCTCCACCCAGTTTGATCATATAGGTTCCAGGAGCCAGGATCCAAACCTTGTCCGGCTGGCCCAGGTCGTCGTCGCCGATGCTGGTGCCAGGCCCCAGAGGGTAATAATCGTACTTGTTTTCTTCTTTCACCCAAACGTCATAAGGCTGCCGTACTCGGTTGTTGGCTTCATCGATGATCTTGATGGTCAGTTCTGCCCAGCTGCCACTCACCACAGTTCGCATCATGGGCTTGATCTCCACTTCAAGCGGGATGTTCTGGTTTTCACCGAGGGTGATCGTATAGCGGCCTGGCGGCAGGGTGAGCTCTTTATTGAACTCGCCGTCGTTGCGGGTGACCCCGTTGTCGACGCCCAGAAGATTGTAGCGGATGACGTCATCTGTGGCAGTTCCGAGTTTGACCAATAATTCTCCCTCAGATGAGGCTCCGGCCGTTCCAGAGATTTCTTCCAGTCTGAATGCTTCGGGTTCGGCAGGTATTATGGCGGAGAGATCCGGCTGATCCAGACCGCCACTCAGGAACTGGCGGCACTTGGCAGAAAATACATCAGTTTCCCGCATCAGCAGCTCATTGTAGGATTGGATCAGATAAACCATGCTGTCATCCAGCAAGTCCTGAGAGTTTTCCGCTTTGTGGCTCAGGATTATCTCCTGGGTGTTGGCGTCGCGGAGGAAAAACTCCATCCGCAGATAGGCGCGGGGATTTTCGGCCTCGATCTTTTCCAAGTTTTGGATCTTGGTCTCCAAAAAGTAGTCGGGATCAAATTCTCCCGTGGTCCGGTCAACCTGGCTGAAGATCCTGTATGCGCGCAGCCTCTGGACGATCAGGTCCGGAACAGCATCGCTCAACCGGCTGGCCCAAAGATGATCGGGCAGATAGCTCACCCGGGAAAAGTTTTCCTTCACCACCAGTTGGCTTTTGGAGTAAGCACGGTTGACCTCGGCATCCAAAACCTCAAGGGTCTTTGGATAAGGCTGGGAAACGCGCAAGGCTGGATTTTCGGATCCTTCCCTATATTCCAGAATATAATAATTGGGCCGCATCCGTTCGGCGTTCCACGAACAGCCCGTGACCAGGATCAACAACGCCAGAACCGGCAACCAGATGATTCGCTTGTTCATATGCACCTTCCTTTTAGTTGCCCCTCCAGATCAAAGCCGGCTGGTCTGAGATTTGCCTTGCGAAGTCGTTCAGGTTTTCGCTGGCCTCGCGCAGATTTTCCAGGGTCTCATTCAGGTTCACCCGGTTTCGGATCAGAGTCCTGTCGATATTGGTGATCAGAGTGTTGGCTTTATTCACGGTCAGGATCAGTTCTTCGGCCAATCCCTTGATATTGGCTTCGTTGAGCTTGGCCGCAAGTGCGTTCACATTGCTAACCAAGGTGTCGAACTCCGCTGAAGCCAGAATCTGGTTGACCCGTTCCATGGAGCTGTTGATCTTCAGGCTTACAGCCGCTATCTCCCGTGTGGTCATCAGGATCAGGGAATCCGAGTGGGCGCCGATCTTTCCCATTTGCAGTCTGGTGTCCGTAAGTAGCAGATTGGTCGACGTGTTGATCTCGGAGATGCTCTTGTCCAAGTTGGCGCTGATCGAGGCCAGTTGACGATTAAGGTCTCCCGTAAGGGCTTCCAGGCTCTCTTTGGTTGAGGTTGTGAGGCTGTCCAGGCTGGATGCGGTCCGGCCACCGATCCGATCTATATTGCGGGAAGCTACAGTGGAAATGGAATCCAGGTTGGTGGTCAGATTGTCCGCGATCCGTGAGAAACTGCCCTCAGCTCCTGCCGTGAATCCTTTTGTGGAAAGGGCGATCTGGTTGAGGCTGTTGAGGGTGGTGGATAGCTTGCTGCGGGTTTCGCTGATCAGGGCGCTGGTTTCGGAGAGGATGGAAGCCAGGTTGGCCTGGTTTTCCCCGGCTGTCAGTTCATCCAGATTGGCAGCTATCCGGTCCACTTTTTCCACAATGGAGACTGCCTTGCCAGATATCTCGTCGATCTGGGTGGCCCCTGTTTTAATGAAGCTTCCTGGTTTCAAGGTCTTGGCCTGATTGCTTCCACCGCGGATCTCAACGGCCTTGGTGCCTGTGATCCCCATGTATACCAGCACCGCTTCGTTATCTTCCTTCAGCGGCGTGCCGGAGTCGATGCCCAGCTCAAGGATCACGCTTTCCAAGTCTTTGGGGTCCACGCTCACCTTGTCCACCGTACCCACGGGGATGCCTTTGTAATAGACTGTTGCCCCGGCTTGCAAGCCAAACACCGACTGGTTTTTAAACCGCAGAAAGTAGGTGTCGCGCTTCAGGGTCAGTTGTTTGCCAATCACCAACGCGAACAACAGAGCGATCAGCGCCACGCCCGCGATCACGAAGATTCCCAGGCGGATGCGAGCTGATTTGGACGTCATGATACCTCCCAATCAGGGATTGAACGTGATGTCTCCTGTCAATAATTTGCTTTTAAGGTGAACCGGACGCTCCGATAACAGATTCACCTTTCCTTCGCAGATCACATCCTCCCCGAAGCTGATGTCACCTGTAATCTTGAGCCCGGAGCACCCAACCAGCGAGGGGATCCCCTCTTTGAAGCGCTCCAGAAGCTGGTCGATCCTGCCATAGTAACGTTCATCCAGATCGATTGGGGGAATTGTCTCGATGCCGCGGCGCAGGACCACCTGATATTGGTCGTTCAGTTCATAGAGATCGGACCAAATAGCCAGCAGGTCGTTGTTCTTCTTCACGGGGGCAAACCTGGAACGTGGGACCATCAAAGCTCGGGCGCCGTTGAAAACGCTAATCGCGGCACCCATTGCCGTTTCCAGTTGATAGACAGGCGTGCCGTCCACCACCTTGGGATTCACGATCAGGGGCAGCAGCATGATCCCGTCTCCGGCGATCAGGTTCCATTGCAAGGCCTTGAGGTCTATCCAAAGGTTGTTCGTGTTAAAATACCTATAGATTTCAATATTCTGAAATTCTTCCAGTTCCTCCGGTGGACACTGCGCCACTTCCCTAAGCATTAGCTGTCCCTGCCTGTCCTGGCAGAGATGGCCGCCTTTCTTATCCGCTTCCGTGCGGTCGCAGACCTCCATCAGGAAATGGATGTCGTTGGCCTCCATATAGGCAGGGATGCAGGTATCGACCGTGGCTCCAAGATTGTCGGAATTCGATACGAAGGCATAGCGGTAACCGGCGTCGATCATCTTGTCCAGCAGGCCGGAAGAGCTCAGGGCGGCATAGATGTCCCCGTGGCCGGGAGGATTCCACATCTTGTCCGGGTCCTCATTTTCGTAGGGCTTTAGGTTGTCCCCGCGGATGCGGGGAAACTTGTTCTGCACAAATGAGATCGGCAATTTCTGGCGCTCAAGGTCAGGATACTTGTGCAGATACTGCAGTGTTTCGGCTTCAGTATTGTAGCTGTTCATAAACATCAACAGCACCTCGTATCCCGCTGAGGATCTGAGCGACAGCACCTGCCGGGTGATGATGTCCAAAAAGTTCATGTTGCCTTTGACGGGTAGGAGGCTTTTGGCCGCGCTCAGCCCCATGCTGGTTCCCAGCCCGCCATTGAGTTTGATCACGGCGATGCTTTTGAGTATAGACTGTTTCCGGTGGGACAGAATCGAGGAGTAGTCCACCACATTCTCCGGCGTGGGGGGATCGATCGTGTCGCGGGGGATAACTCCCTGTTTACCTTCATTAAGCAGTTTGTAATAGGCGCTGAAAGTTCTGATCACCCCATCCGAGAGGCCGGCAGCTTTCATTTGTTTGACAAACAGATTCAACATTCTGACATCCTTAATCCTTTCTGGCGTTCAGCTTCGATCAACGAGGTCCGCCAGCATGGTTTCGTCCACGGCTTCGGGGATGGTGATGTGGCCTTCGCCGCTGTGCTTGGCATTCCACTCCGCGACTGTCTGGATGGCGTTTGGATTGCGAGCCCAATTGCGTCGTCCCACTCCCCCCATCACATCCCAGGACAGGGCAGAGGTTACAACCTTGTCCATATATTCGCTGCCGTCCAGAACGATCCCGTTCCCTCCATTGATGGACCTGCCAATGCCCACACCGCCTCCGTTGGAGAGCACTACAAGGCTCATTCCGCGGGCTATGTTTCCGGCAAAACAGTGGGTGGCCATGTCCGCCATCACATTGCTGCCGTCGCGGATGTTGGCGGTTTCACGGAAGGGAGAGTCCGTGCCCGAGGTGTCATGATGGTCGCGGCCCAGCATCACAGGCCCGATCCTGCCTTCGCGTACAAGTTGGTTGAACCTGAGGGCGATGCGCACCCGGCCTTCCTCATCGGCATAGAGGATGCGGGCTTTGGTACCCACCACCAGTTTGTTCGCGTGTGCCTCTGAGATCCAGTGATGGTTGTCGCGGTCCATGGAATTGCGGTTGGGGTCGATCAGTTCCTTCGCGACTTGGTCTGTGATCTTCAGATCGCCTTCTTTTCCGCTCAGGCAAACCCAGCGGAAAGGGCCGTAGCCAAAATCGAAACAAAGCGGGCCCATGATGTCTTCAACGTAGGAGGGAAAGATGAAACCTTCGCTGGTGTTCACACCGTTGCGGGCAATCTCTTTGGCGCCGGCATCGAACACCGAGGCCATGAAGCTGTTGCCATAGTCCCAGAATCTGGCGCCCTTGGCGCAAAGCCTCCGGATCACTTCAAAATGCCGCAGCAGCGAGTCGTTCACCGCGGCGCGGAATTTGTCCGGATCGTCAGTCAACAGATTTCTGCCTTCTTCAAATGTGTATCCGGCCGGGGTGTAACCCCCTTCATAGACCGCGTGGCAGGAAGTTTGGTCGGAAAGGAGTTCCGCCTTGATGTTGTGCCTGTCCACGTATTCCAGCAGATCCACGATATTGCCGTAATAGGCTATGGACAGAGTTTTGCGGCTGGCACGGAATTCATCCACCCACCCGAATACCTCAGTGGGATCGCTGGAAACCCGCCCCACCCAGCCTTGCTGATGCCGGGTTTCGATGCGGCTGCGATCGACTTCCGCGATGACGCCGATACCCCCGGCGATCTCAACCGCCTTGGATTGCGCGCCGCTCATGCCTCCCAGCCCGGAAGAGATATACAGAACACCGCCCAGGTCACGGTCAGCGGGAATGCCCAGATACTTGCGCCCGGCGTTCAGGAGCGTGATAAAGGTGCCATGAACTATTCCCTGGGGCCCGATGTACATCCAACCGCCAGCGGTCATTTGCCCGTAATTGGCCACGCCGAGAGCCGTCAGACGCTGGAAATCCTCTGGATTGTCCCATTTGCCGATCACGAGGCCATTGGTGGAAATCACCCGCGGTGCCTCTTGGCGAGAAGGAAAAAGTCCCAGAGGATGGCCCGATTGCACCACCAGGGTCTGTTCATCGGTCAACACTTCCAGATATTTCTTGATCAGGCGGTATTGCATCCAGTTTTGGCACACTTGGCCAGTTTCTCCATAAGTGACAAGTTCGTAGGGATAGAGGGCGATCTCAAAATCCAGGTTGTTGTCGATCATCACTTGCATCGCACGCCCGGAGACGGTGCCCTTGTATTCATCGATTGGGCGGCCCCAGATCCTGCCTTCGGGACGAAATCTGTATCCGTAGATGCGCCCGTGTTCACGCAGTTCCCGCAGAAACTCTGGCGCCAGGTCGGCGTGTAGCTCGGTGGGAATGTACCTTAAAGCGTTTTTCAGCGCCAGCTCGATCTCTGATCTGCTCAGGTTCAATCCCCGATGGGGCGCTCGGCGGTATTGGGGATCAAAAACAGGTTCGGGTGGCAGCACCGGATCCAGTTTCACTTCAAAAACTTTGCCTGTTGGCATGACAAACCTCATCCATTCTTTCTAGTCTGCTCATCCACTCGCGGGTAAGCTCTGGCATTAAAAACAAATATCATGTCTGCCATGGGCGGATGACGGAGCGGAAAATTTCCTTTAAGCCTATACTTGCCCATAAGGCCATTTTTGTCAAGCTAAAAGTCCGTTACGGGGGATTATCGACCTTCGGTTATTCTTGGAGAAGTCCGCCCTTAGGCCCAGCCTGCTCACCTCTCATTCACCCCCGCCTCAGTTCCTCCCGGTCAGCCAGGAAGTGAGGCGGAGGCGTATAAGAGGTGTATAAGTTGTTCGCGGCAAAGGATCTGATGTGGCAGAACTGAGGGTGTGGAGTATTCTCCATGCTCAATACATTTGATATCACCATGACTCAAGACCACCTGTCCCAACTGAGGATTCCTGCTCGCCACCCTTCCTGAAAAACTTGGGTTATCCGACCATCCAGTTTTCCACCAAGCGGGGCAGGACCTCGCCTGCCCGGCCTTGGTGAAATTCATCTATGAATTCGTGGTTTTCGGTGGGATTGAGATTTACGGCGATGGTTTTGGCCCCCAGATAGCGGGCTGTCATCACAAATCCCGCCGCGGGATAGACCACGCCGCTGGTTCCCACAACGAGAAAGACGTCGCAGTTTCGTAACAGGTGATCGATCTCTTGCATGCGGTGGGGAAACTCGCCAAACCAAACAATGTCAGGCCTAAGCAATCCCCCACATCTGGGGCATACTGGAAGATCTGGCTCGAGATCCACCTCATCCACTTGGAACCTGATTTCACAGGAGGTGCAAAGACAGGTGCGAAGAGCTCCGTGCATCTCGATCACGCGGGTGTTTCCGGCTGTGGTGTGGAGTCCGTCAACGTTTTGGGTGATGAGGGTGAAATTATCACCCAGCCAGTTTTCGAGTTCAGCCAAAGCCAGGTGCCCAGGATTGGGGGTGGACTGCCTGGCCTGTTCCAAGCGGGCTTTATAAAATCGCCAGACCAGTTTCGGATCGCGCTGGAAAGCCTCGGGAGTGGCCACATCATCCACGTGGTGTCCTTCCCAGAGGCCATCTCCGTCGCGAAAAGTCTTCAATCCGGATTCAGCGCTGATACCGGCCCCGGTGAGGACAAGCAGCTTGGTGTCTGACGTTATCATGATCATTTCATCAGCATCATCTTGCGGGTGAGAACATCGGTTCCGTTGCTCAGGCGATAGAGGTAAACGCCGCTGGAGACCGGATCTCCTGAACTGTCCTGTCCATTCCAGACAGCGCTGTGAGTTCCCGCTGGCAGTTCGCCATCCACCAGGGTGCAGACTCTCTGGCCCCGGAGGTTGAAAATATCCAAACGCGCCGCTGAGGCCGCGGGAAGGTTGAATCCTATTGTGGTGCTTGGATTGAAGGGGTTGGGGTAGTTGTCTGCGAGGTCAAATCTGAGGGTTTGGACTGGATCATCGGACAAGGTGGTGAAATCGCTTTCCGCGTAGAGGTCATCTATATACCATCCCTCGCCGCCTACATAGGCGTCCGAGCCGAACAGAAAGCGGAATCTGGCCATTCCGGTGTAGGCGGAAAGATCAAACTCCGCCTGGGTCCATCCAAACGAGCCTGAATACACATAGGTATTTCCCGCGAAGGGGGACGCCGAATTAGTGTAGATCCGGTATGGATAGCCACCAACAGGAGTGATCTGCGTCCAGGGGCCGCCGTCAATGGAAATCTGCACCAAGCCTCCGTCCCAAGCCTGAATTTGATTGTCGTGGCGTTCGGCATCCATCCAGTGATGAAAGTAAAGGCGCCCGTTGGTGCCCAGGGGAATTTCCGGGCTGTCCAGGGCTCCGTAAGCCGAACCTGAATACTGGGTGCTGCCCGATCCCCCGAATTTCATCGACCAGGTTCCACCGGGAGTGTTGTTGCGTGAGCTTTCGCGATGCCACTGGTTCAGGTAATTGGATAGCGGGGCAAGGCTGTTCCAGCCCATGGCGTCTGTTTCAAACGTGTAGTGCTGGTTTCCGATGTAGAGCACGAAGTTCCCTTCCAGGGTATTGCCGTTTTCCGCTCCCAGCATGTAGCCGACATTGATTGAACTGCCGATCGGGGCGTCAGGCGAGACCAAGAGGCTGAAGACGTTTTCACAGAGAGTGAAATTGTCCGGTTCAATGGGGGGGAGGAGCGCCTCGGTTGCCGAGATGGTGATGTAAGGATCATCCGCGAAGAGGATCAACAGCGGCGTTTGAGCGTAACCGGAACCGCTGTTGCTCACGATCAGGTTCATCTGAGGGGAGTCGCCAGGCAGCACCTGGGGATTGGAGTTTACGAACTGATAGGTGTCCAGATGCAGATACGGGGCGTTTAGGATCAGGGCAACTGGAGTGGACGAAATGTAGGTGTCGAAGCTGGCCTCAAAATTCAGGTAGGCGATCTGGCGGTCGGGATAGTTGCCCTGAATCTTGAACTGGAAGAAATCGTTGATCTGGGTGGAATCTGCGGCCGCCAGAGGATCAAAACTGTGAGATCCGCTCAAGACGCTGAGATTGGGGGAATTGCTCACCAGGCTGATGGTTCCCGGTTCACTCTGGTTTTGGAATCCCACGTTCTTGAGCGTTACGTTCAGCCCGATCGTTTCCCCGGTGTGATAGAGACCGTCAGCGTCCAGAAATTGGACCTGGGAGGCCACAATGTATGGCTGATCGCTGGCCTGGACCGTTACCACGTTGTGATAGGCGATGAAATCGCTGGCGATGATGCTGATTTCCATGTCTCCAGGGGTTAGGTTTTCTACCAGTTGGATGCTGATGAGTCCGGCCTCATCCGCTGCGGCTTCGCAAAGGATCTCATTGCCGTTTTTCAGCCTCAGCAGCGAGCCGGGGGCATTTGTCTGCACCTGGTAATCGTTCAGCCCGACGTTCCAATAACCTGGAAGCTGAACACTCATTTCATGCGGGGTGTCGCCCCAGACCATCAGGCCCGGATCGCCGATCAGGTTTGTTTCGTAGGTTACCCAGTACATCACAGGCGAGTTCTGAATGAAGGGGATGTTGTCCACCTTGCTGTCCACAAGGGTGTAGCCAAGCTCGCGGATGTTTTCCCCAAAGATGGCGTCAACATATTCGCGGTGGATGTGCTGTGAAGCACCGTCAGTGGAACCCTGGGTGCCCCAACCATAACGGGAATGGGCAAGCATGGCAACCGCAGCAGTGGAAATGCTGGTGAATCTTTCCGTGATGCAGTCTTCTCCGTATTGACCGGGATTGGTGCCACGGTTGTCAAAAGCGCCGGCGTAGCAGCCCTGGGAAAAGATCACCGAGAAGTTGTGGTCAATGCCGTTGTTGGTGATATTGGCTTCTGTTACAGAGTTGTTGGAAAGCCTCATGCAGTAAGTGGTGGCAGAGTGGCCCAGGTGGTTTACCAAGTTTGGCCCATTGCTTAAAAGCGGCAGGAGCTGGCTTCCGTTCCAGGATTCTGCGGCGTTGAACGTGCGGTCGTAGAGTGTGGTGATGTTCCAGGTAGTAGGTACCCCAACGGTGGTGTAACCGTGGGCAGAGCTGCCTCCGATCATCTCATCCATGTAGTCGCCACCCCAGGTGGGACCTTCCCAGAGCCATTCCCCCACAAACAGCGCGGTGGCGCCTTCGGCGATCACCGGTTGGTTAAGATAGGAGTTGGTTTTGTTGATGAAACTTGCTATTTCAGTATCCGAGTTGTAGCAGAAGCGGCCCACAGATAGTTCGGGCACGAAATCCGCCTCCATGTACTCGCCCCAGTTGGCGTCACCGTCGGTGTTCCAGTTGCCGTCCAGGCAGCTGTAATACATGTCAGCCGGGATGTCGGCATCCGATTCGCCGCCGCTGCCCATGTTCACATAGAACCCGCGGTGGGGGATCAGATCTGTGTCACCTGCCAGCAACACGTGACGGAGGGGATTGCTTTCGTAAACGCCGATGATATAGTTGCGGATCTTGTCCTGGGTGTCGGTTCCGGAGATCTGGGCCGTGATCTCCTGGACGGATTTCATCAGCACATTCATTCCACGTTGCTGATAGATCGCCTGAAAGGGGATCCACTGTTCCAGTTTGGCTTCGTCGTGGATGATCAGGTATTCCCAGCCGCTGGTCCGGGTGTCGTAACGCTGCGTTTCGACAGCGTTGTCCACAGCTTTGCCCAGATATTCGCGGGTGGCGGTGTTCTCCCTGAGAAATTTTAATGAAGCTGCCGCCCTTTCCGTCGAGTTGGTGCGCACGTTGATTCTGATCTGGCGATAAAAGATCAGTTCATTGGTCACCGGATTATATCTGAAAGGGCATACAGCCGTGAAATTGATGGGATGCCCCGCCAGGAATTGAGTATTGGGACCATTGTGAGGAAACGCGGGAAAGACGGAATCGTTAAGATAAACCGCCGGATCGGGTTCTGTGGGGGGCTGGATCACGGTTTGGGACAGGGGAAGCTGCTCCTGCAGCGGCATGATAGGGAGCGTGAGTGCAAGGGACCGGGGTTCGCTCAGTTCCACCTCGATATCCACCGCTTCTTCACCCTGCGGCAGCAGGATCTTGGTGCCAAACCAAGGCAGGTCCGGCTGGCCGGGGTTACCCCAGCTTTGGGCTCCCTGCAGATGCAAAGAGGTGTATTGGGCTGATGTCTTGACAACAGGCTCGCCCAGAGTATAAGAATAAACAACGTCAGCGGCGAGAGCAATCAAGGCCGCCATCAAGATCAAGGTTAATAGTAGATGTTTCATAATCGCCAACTTTATAAGATTAATATCTACGATAAATGCAAGCGCCATTCCAAAACAGGTAATATCTTTGTCTGTTTATCCGGGTTAACTTCAAGTTGCCAGGTGGATAGGAAGAAATGTGGATGCCTAATAATTGCTGCGTATTACCTATGCGTTCACATTCGTGCCAATGATCCAATTCATTTAGAGCTCCCGCAAGCTTAGTTTACGAGCTTTATGGATCCTGTCAGGTCCTTGTAAACAAGGTTGAACATATCACTGGGTAAAGGCGGATGAATATTCTGCTTGACTTAATTGCCGACCCTCCATATGAGGATACAAATACATTTTCCCGGGAGGAAAAATGGCCGTTAGCAAGAAACAAAAAACTGCCATCGGCGGCGTGATCGGAGCCATCCTGATAGCGGTGCTGGGGTATCTCGGCATCAATGGACTGGGTACTCCGAACCAGTTCACATCACCCACTGGGCAGCTTTTGACCACCGAAAACCTTCTCAACAACATTACCGGGCAAAACCAGACTGTATACGTCACCAAATCAGGCGATAAGTATCATCTGGAAGGCTGTCGCCATCTCAGGTTCCGCTCCAAGATCCCGATCTCGATAGCCAATGCCGTCGAGGAAGGCTATGAGCCCTGCAAGACGTGCAAACCAAACGAACAAGTGACCTACATACCCCAGGAGACCTATCCGCAACCGACCACCACCCCTCCGCAATCGAAAAAGCCCGCTGAATCAAGGAAGAAGACACCTGAACCGATCATGGAAGATCCTGATTAAAGCAGCATAGTTTTAGAACTTCATTCAACTCACCGGGGTGGATCGACTGCCCCGGTTGAATTTATCCGGATGTCAGTGATTTGTTTTCCACACAATCACGCCAAAGCCCCGCATTTTGATTGACAATATTCCCGCTCAGACAAATACTGCCCGACAGAGACATGATGACGACCAGAAGTGGAAGCAGTATATTATCTGAGCGACTGACCTTTTTATCTTCAAAGAAATACTGAGCCGAGGTTCTTTGAGATGAAGAAAAACATATATGTTGTGACCGGCGCCGCGGGGCATCTGGGCAGCTATGTGCTCAGTGAGCTTCTCGCCAGGGGAAAGGAGGTGCGAGCTTTCACTCTGCCTTGGGAAAAGATCCCCGCCCACGTTGACACCAACCGCCACCTGTTAACCAGATACGCTGGCGACGTTCGCCATCCGCAATCGCTGGATCAGCTCTTCGAGAGCGGGGAAGGGGAAGAGGTGGAATTCACGGTCATCCACTGCGCGGGGATCATCGCGATCAGCCTCGGAAAGGACAGGCGGATATTTGAGGTAAACGTGAACGGAACCGCCAATGTGATCGCCGCCTGCCAGAAGCATCAGGCCAGAAGGCTGGTTTACGTTAGCTCCGTGCATGCCATCCCATTGCTTCCCAGCGGCCAGGTGATGCGCGAGGTTTTCTTTTTCAGCCCGGACAGAGTGATCGGCTACTACGCCAAGACCAAGGCGATGGCAACCCAGAAGGTCCTGGATGCGGCGAAACAAGGTTTGGACGCTCTGGTGGTGCATCCCTCCGGGATAATTGGGCCAAATGCCCAGCCCAGCGGTAATATGGCCCAGATGATCACAGCCTTCTTGAAAGGGCAGTTCAGCGCCGTGATCAAGGGAGGATACGACTTCGTGGACGTCCGCGACGTGGCTGCCGGGATCGTGGCAGCTGCGGACAAGGGTAGGGCTGGCGAGTGCTACATCCTGTCCAACCGGGTGGTCGAAATAAGCGAGCTGATGACGGGCCTGGCCGAATGTAGCGGACGACCCCAAGTAAGATTTCAGCTGCCGTTGTGGATTGCCAAAGCTGTCGCCCCCGCCGCGGAACTTTATGCCAAAATTGCCCGCAAAGCCCCGTTTCTCACTCTATATTCTCTGCACACTATCACCAACAACAGCCTCTATTCAAATACCAAGGCGGTTTCTGAACTTGCCTATAAAACCCGTTCCCTGACCGAAACCCTGAACGACATCATCAAGTCCTTGAACCTGAAACCGAAAAACAAGATGAAATAGTCGGATAATCCGATGGCGCCGCCGGATCTGGTATGACCGGCTGCTCCACTTTCGTACTCATGATAAAGGTGTGGAAATGTAGGCCTGGCTCTGGTTTGCCCCCACTCTATATGGGATATGCCGCCTCCGGCTTATTGTCCGCGTGGTTAGATTTGCTAGAACTAGATAGTGAGGGTTGGTGGACTGGGATCAACAAAAATCTTGACTATTTGGCTTACCTCAAATGTTTGGTCTAAAATTGTGAAAACGAGAAAAATCCGGCGTCTGACCTTGGAGATCAGTCCCGAGGCAAGACCCAAAACCGCCGGACCAGAAACCAAATTTATTGCGTTAGGGAGCATAGATCATGAAGAAATACTCTTGGTTGACACCTGTATCCATACTTATTTTCGTATTGGGTACACTGATCTTCCTATCACCGCTGCTTGTGCCGAAGGATTCAGCCTGGCCGATCAAGCAGAAACTGAACCTGGGCCTTGACCTCAAGGGCGGCACCCAGATCGTACTTGGGGTAAAGACCGACGAACTACCGGAAGCGGACCGCGTCGATGCCGTGAAGAACAACATCGAGATCATCCGCAACCGCATTGACCAATTTGGTGTCGCTGAGCCCACGATCCAAAAGATCGGCGAAAGCGATATCCTGGTGCAGCTGCCCGGCAATGACAATCCGGTTGAAGCGGAAAAACTGGTCACCAAATCGGCAGTTTTGGAATTTAAGCTGGTGGCCAAGGCCGAAGAAACGGATAGATTCCTCAGCCAATTGGACGGGATCTTGCAGTCAAATCTGACCAGCGTTCCCGTTTTGGCAAAACTCGACGCCGAAGACAGGAAAATAACCGGTGAAGCGCCTGCCTCAACGGATACGACAGCCACTGGCGAACCGACCCAGTCCGGCATCTTCAAATCCCTAATCACAACTTCTGAGCGAGATTATGTGGTGCGTAATGACGATCTGGAAATTGTGCGGACCCTGCTGGCCGACAGCACCTTTACCAGGCTCAAACCCAAGGGTTACGACTTGGTTTTGGAAAGCGTGGACGAACAAAAGCGCCTGGCCAAGCAGCCCACAGTGATATATGTGCTCAAATCCACGGCTGAAGTGAAGGGCACGGACGTGGACGGCGCCAGCATGGAGATCGGCCCCAGCGACAGCCCCAATCCCCAGATGGCCGGCAAGCCCTATATCGCCCTTAGTTTCACCCGCACCGGAGCGCGCAAATTTGCCAACGTTACCGGCGACAATATCGGCGAAAGGCTGGCCATTGTGGTGGACAACGCGGTCTATTCAGCTCCTGTGATCCAGGACAGGATCCCGGACGGCAAGGCCACCATCACCGGCCTCTTCGCTTCCGAGGAGGCCCGTTCCCTGGCCATTTTGCTCAACAACAAGAGCCTCAGCGCTCCAATCGAGCCCAAATACTCCACCCAGGTTTCCGCCACACTCGGCTCGGACAGCATCAAGAGCGGATTGATTGCCGGGATCATCGGCGTGCTGGCGGTGATGCTGTTCATGGTCTTGTTCTACAACCTTTCGGGGCTGGTCACAGACTTCGTGCTGATCTTTAACGTAGGCTTCATCCTGGCGGCCATGACCCTCTTCGGAGGAACCCTCACCATGCCTGGTATCGCTGGTATGATCCTGTCAATAGGAATGTCGGTGGATGCGAATGTGCTGATCTTTGAACGTATCCGCGAGGAACTGGCGGCCGGAAAGACACCTCGGTCTGCTGTGGATTCAGGCTTCAAACGCGCGTCCGTGACCATCTGGGACTCCAATATCACTACTGCAATCGCGGCCTTTGTGCTTTACCAGTTTGGCACTGGTCCAGTCCGTGGTTTCGCGCTGACCCTGACCATCGGTATTATCGGTTCGATGTTCTGTGCCATAGTATTCATGCGCTTCCTGATGGACAAACTCATGCTGTCAGGCAACAGAAAAACCATCAGTATCTGAGGAGGAAGGGAAATGAGAATACTGCAAAATGCCAATTTCCCCTTCGTGCAAAGCCGTTACATAGTCTATGTCATCGCTGGAATTCTCCTGTTGGCCTCTATTATTGGGATCATTGCCTTCGGCCTGAACTGGAGCACGGATTTCACCGGCGGAGTTTCCGCTGTGATCAACATGCAGCCAAAAGAAGGAAACGTTGCCCCCCTGGACATCGATGAGCTTCGTAAAGTTATCAACACGGGCGGATTTGAGGAGGCGGAGATCCAATACATTGGTGACCGCCAGGACGCCACCTTCCAGATCAAAGTAAAGGGAAGCGATGCCAACGCCACCAAAAACAAACTCATCGAAGTCATCTCGTCCCAACTGCCCCAATACACCCAGGGTCGTGACTTGCAAAAAGAGGTCCTCAGTGAGGTAAGCATGGTCGGAGCCAAAGCTGGTTCACAAATGCGGACCAATGTGGTCATTGCCGTGGTGATTGCCCTTATTCTGATGATCATCTATATCTGGATCCGCTTTGAGTTCACCTTCGGCCTGATGGCGATCGTGGCGCTTTTCTTCAATGTCGTTGTGGTGGTGGGAGTCTTTGCCTTCACCAGGAAAGAGATCACCATGCAGATCATCGCGGCCTTGCTTACCATAGTGGGTTATGCCATCAACGATACGATAGTCGTGTTTGACCGGATCCGTGAAGACCTGAAGCTTTACCGCAAGGATTCCGTACATGTGATCTTCAACCGCGCCATGAATTCCACCCTCAGCCGCACAATCATCACGGGCGGATCGACCCTGCTCACCGCACTTGCCCTCTATTTCTTCGGTGGTCCCGTGATCCACGATTTTGCCCTGGCCATCTTCCTGGGCATAGTCATAGGCACCTTGTCGTCGATCTTCATTGCCAGCAATTTGGTTCTCGATGCCATCAAAACCACCCATCAGGAAAAACAATCCATCAAGAAACTCACCAAGAAATAAAATCCCTTTCAA
>JAGOIS010000003.1:0-9867 GCA_017995495.1 Candidatus Cloacimonadota bacterium | reverse complement strand
AGCAATTCGGAGGTGAGCTCATCCACGAATTTCCGGCTGCCAGCGTGAAACGCCAGATGGTTCAATCCCGCGCGGCAGCGATGGTAGGGGATGTCCAGGAAGCGTTCCTCAGCCTGCACGAAAACGAGGTAGGTCTCGCCCAGAAGGTAGCTGAAGCCCGCATCCCAATCCTGAAACAGCTTGTAGCCCAACCGCTCCATCAGCCAGGACCAAAACCGACGGCTCGTCTGCAGATCCCGCACATAAAGCTCCACATGGTGCAATCTTCCTTTCATCTGAACTCCTTTTAGCCTTTTCCTCTCATCATTTCTCTACCTCTATGAGCCCCTTTGGTGAAAAAATGCCTTTTTGCCAGAAATTGCTGGCGATGATCGCCCCCAGTCCGATGAGGGTGGCGGGATGGATGCTTTCGCGCAGGATGAGGGCTATGAAGATCAGGGAGACGAAGGGGGTGAGGAAGATCAGGTTGGAGATGGAGGCGGTGTTGTGGCTGGTTTGGAGGGCTTTTTGCCAGAGGGTGAAGGTGAAGCCCATCTCGAAGATGCCCACATAGAGTCCGCCCAGCAGGCCGTGGATCAATGATCCTTCCGGGGTGAACAGCCCGCCGAGGTTGAGTTTGCCGCGGATGAGAGCGTAGATCGCCGTGGCCAGGGTACCCAGCAAAAAATTGAGCAGCAGCTTGCTTTGGGCGGGGCGGCTGTCCTTAAGGTTCAGAACCCAGTAAATAGCCCAGACCAGCGAGGTGGAGACTGCGAGCAGCGATCCCAGGGGGTCTTCGAATTGAAGTTGGAGAATCCTTCCCCGGGTGCTGATGATCATTACGCCCAAAAAACTGAGCAGCAGTGCCAGCAGGTCTTTCAGGCGAAAACGCTCCTTGAGCAGCCAGACTGAAAAGAGGGAGAGCACGATAGCCCAGGTGTAGTTGAGCACCTGTGCTTCCTGGGCACGGAGGCGGTCGTAGGCCACGAAGAGCATCAGATAGTAGATAAACGGATTCAGCGCTCCTGCCGCAAGAGACCGCAGCCAGTCCTTGGCAGATGGCTTTTCCCATTTGCCTGCAACAATATTGGCAGCCGCGAGAAAGAGGGTGGCGGAAAATGAGGCAAACATCAGCAAGCCCAGCGGAGTGAGGTGCCTGAGGCTGAGTTTGAAGGCCGTGGAGACTGTGGACCAGGCCAGCACTGCTCCCAGGGCATGGACATAGGCCGATTTTAGCTTCATTACAGCAAAGAAAAAGCCTGCCCGGAGCGGACAGGCTCAATTCATCATTCCAGCGTTCAGTTCAACTTTTTAAGGATGTTGCTGAATTCAGTTTCCAGGGCTTTGTTTTTGGTCATCTGGGCGCCGAGGATCACCAACCTGACCGCGTCCTTGTTGGTTTCGTCATAGTTGTACCACTTGCGGGCGTAGGTGATCATCTCTTCGAAGTTCTTCATCTCGTTGAGCAGGAAGCTGATCTCTTGGTAATCCTTGTCATCATCGCGGAGCTCAAGCAGCTTTTTCAGATAGCCAAGGGCGCCTTGGTTGTCCTTGAGCTTGTAGGCGATGTATTTGGCGTCGGCCAGGGCGTCCGGGTTCATGGGCTCGATGGCCAGCACAAGCTGATTATTGAGCTTGGCGATGTCATATTGTTCCAGCTCAAACTGGCAGTAGGAAAGGTTCATCAGGTTGTTCACGTTGAGGGGCTCGGCCAACTTCACCTTTTCAAAGAAGGGGATCGCGGCGGCATATTCCTTCTTGTTCAGATAGAAGATCCCCATCTGCTGCAGAACGCCTGAGTCCTCGGGATCCACTTCATATATTTTGAGTAGAATGGCTTCGGCCTTGGCCTCGTCCTTCATTTCCTTTTGATAGATGTTGGCCAGTTTGTATAGTGGCTCAGTGCGGGAGGGATCCATGGCGGAAACGATCTCAAAGATCTCGACGGATCTGGCGGTGTTGCCCTCTGTGAGCTGGGCGTCAGCGGCGTTGAAGATCCTCGTCCAGGCGCTGGTGCGGCGTTTCTTCATGTCGCGGATGGCTGCGCGTTCTTCTTCGGTGGGCTTTTCGTATTTTTCCATAATGGCGATTGCCTTGCTGTAATTTTCATAGGCGGCTTTGTTGAATTCCACCGCTTTGCCGGCAATGGTTTCGCCATAGTAAAGATTGATATCGGCAACCCTTCTCAGGGAGTGGGCGTGGTTGGGGTTGTCTGACAGCACAAGCGTGTAATATCTGAGGGCTTCCTCGACGTTTTGCTGGTTGTAGGCAACATTGGCCGATTTCAGGTCGACGTTGGCGCGGGGACCGAGTTTCTCCCTGGTGGTGGCACAGGCTGTCAGCAGAAGCAGAGCGGCCTGGACCAGTATCACGAGACGGTTCATCTTTTATCTCCTGTGAAGTTTTATTCTTAAAACAGTACAAAAATATGAGAGGGGAATATCAGTCAAGAGTTTTCCGCCCGGGCCATCCATCAGCTCATTTGACCAAGGCGGGGGCAAAAAAAACTTGACCGAATTGGCAGCCGTATCAGCTTGGGACAGATTAAAACCTTTAATCTGCGCCAGTGAGCCGGAAAGGAGACAAAATGGAATTCTCGCCCCAATTTATCGGACGCAGCCTCTTCGACTTGGACGACTATTCATCCGACGAGATCATGTACATCCTCGAAGCCGCCAAAGGCATGAAGGAGATCAACCTCCGTGAATACAAAAAAATCCCCACCCTGCGCGGCAAGACCGTCTGCACCTTGTTTGTGGAGGAAAGCACCCGCACTAGGATGAGCTTTGAACTTGCCGCCAATCGCCTCAGCGCGGACGTGGTGAGCTTTCAGGCCTCAGTTTCCTCCCTTCAGAAAGGCGAAAGCCTGCAGGATACCATCTACACCCTCGGCGCCATGGGTATCGATCTTTACTGCATTCGCCACAGCAGCCCCGGCAGTCCGCAACTGGTGAACAAATACTCCGGCAAGCCCGTCATCAATGGCGGAGACGGGCGGCACGCCCATCCCACCCAAGCTCTTTTGGACATCTTTTCCATCTGGGAACGCGTGGGCGAGCTCAGTGGCCTCAAGATCACCATAGTAGGCGACATCCTCAACAGCCGCGTGGTGCGTTCAAACCTCATCGGCATGACGAAACTGGGTATGCAGGTCACAGTCTGCGGTCCGCGAACCCTGATGCCTGGCAACATGGAGGACATCTTCGGCTGCCGGGTGGAATACGACCTGCGCGAGGCCCTGCGCGACGCCGACATCGTGATGGGCCTGCGCATGCAACTGGAGCGGATGACCGAAGGGCTGTTTCCCAGTTTGGAGGAGTACAGCAAACACTACGTGCTCTCCAAGGACACCATCAAATACGCCAAAAAGGACGCCCTGATCATGCATCCTGGGCCGATGAACCGCGGGGTGGAGATTTTGCCCGAAATTGCGGACAGCAGCCAGAGCATCATCGTGGAACAGGTCGCCAACGGCGTCGCAGTGCGCATGGCGCTGATGTTCCTGATCCTGGGCGGAAAACTTTAAAGGAGGGATGAAATGACCACACTCATCAAAAACGGAACAGCCTACATCAACGGAAAATTCCGGACCCGCGACATCCTGATCAGGAAAGACAAGATCGCCAGGATCGCCAAAAGCCTACCAGAGAAGGCGGACAAGATCATCGACGCCGCAGGAAAGCACGTCTTTCCAGGCTTTGTGGACCTGCACGTCCATTTGCGCGACCCCGGCCAGACCTTCAAGGAAGACATAGTATCCGGAACCCTCGCCGCCGCCCACGGTGGATTCACCAGCGTCTGCGCCATGCCCAACACCGATCCCGTGGTGGACAACATCGCCACGGTGGACTACATCCAGCGCCGCGCCAAGGACCTTGGCAGCGCCAGGGTTTACGTGATCGGGGCCATCACCAAAAAGAGCGAAGGCCTCGAGATCAGTGAAATGGCCACCATGAAATCCGACGGCATAGTGGGCGTTTCGGATGACGGGAACTGCGTTCAGAACGCCAAACTGATGCTCAATGCCATGCGCTACGCCACCAATTTTGGCCTGCCCCTGGTGATCCACGCCGAGGATTACAATCTGGCCGGAAAAGGACAGATCCACGGAGGGAGGATTGCATCCAAACTGGGCCTCTCCGGCATTCCCGGCCTGGCCGAGGAGGTGATCGTCTCCCGCGACATCATGCTGGCGGAAAACACGGGATCGCGGCTGCACATCGCCCACATCAGCACCGCCCGCTCGATCGAGCTGGTGCGAAGCGCCAAAGAGCGCGACGTAAAGGTTACCTGCGAGGTAACGCCCCATCATCTGCTGCTCACGGAGGATGCCTGCCTGGGCTTTGACACCAACACCAAGATGAAACCGCCGCTGCGCTCGGAGTCGGACCGCCTGGCCTGCCTGGCCGCATTGAAGGACGGCACCATCGACTGCGTGGCCACCGATCACGCTCCCCACGCGGATTTCGAGAAAGTGCGCGAGTTTGACCACGCCCCCTTCGGCATCATTGGCCTGGAAACCGCGTTCTGCGCTCTTTACCACTTTCTGGTGAAACCCGGGCATCTTGCCCTGGAGCGGCTCGCGGAAGCCCTGACTATCGCTCCGACCAAGATCCTGGACCTGCCATCGGCTGAGCTAAAAGCCGGCCATCCCGCCGACCTCAACATCATCGATCTGGAGGCCGGCACCACCTTTTCCGCCGAAACGATCCTGTCCAAAGGCAAAAACACCCCCTGGCTGGATCAAACCTTGTCCGGAAGAGTACTCTACACCTTCCTGGACGGGCGGATCACCTGGCAGGATTGAGCATGACGGTCTTCAAAGAACTGCCTCTAAAGGCAACTGAACGGATCAACCGGGACTATTTTCGGATCAGCGTTTTGGCGCCGGATCTGGCTTCAAAGTGCCAGCCGGGGATGTTCTTTGAACTAAAGGCCAGCCTTCCCACCCAGGCCCGGCGGTTATTCAAGCCAGTCAGCGTTTACGACGTCTCCGACGGCCAGGTCTCTTTCCTGATCAATGTTTTGGGACCAGGTACACAAGCGCTGTCAGAACTGAGGCAGGGAGAAAAGCTGCTGCTCCTCGGCCCTCTGGGCAACTCCTATCCCCTCTTGGAAGGACGAAACGTACTGCTGGTAAGCGGCGGGATCGGTTATCCGCCTCTTTCCTTTTTGCATGGGTTCTTGAAGCCCAAAAACAAAGTGCTCCACATCCACGGTGGAACTCGCGCCGCGGACATCTTCCCCTGCGACAGGGCCTACACGGAGGACGGCAGCGCGGGAATCCGCGGACTGGTCACGCGGGACGTTGGGCAGATCCTCCAGACGGAAAACATAGACCTGGTCTGCAGTTGCGGACCTTTACCGATGCTGAAATCACTTCAAGCCTGCGTTGGTGGATTGCCACATTACGCTTCATTGGAAGCCTACATGGCCTGCGGGCTGGGCGCCTGCCATGGCTGCGCTGTCCCAGTGGGGGAGGGCTGGCAGCGCGTTTGCAAGGAAGGGCCAGTGTTTGAGGCCTCTCAAGTTCGCTGGGAGGAATTGTGAACCTGCTTGCCACCTCGCTGGGACGCATCGATCTGCACAGCCCGGTGACGGTCGCCTCCGGGACCTTCGATACGGCCTACTTTGATCTGTTCGACCAGAAAGTCTTGGGCGCTTATGTGACCAAAACGATCACCCTGGAACCAAAACGAGGAAATTCGCCGCCCAGGCTGTATGAGACCGAAGCTGGCCTGCTGAACTCGATCGGGCTGCAGAATCCCGGACTGAAAGCCTGGCTCAACGATGAATTTCAGCGGCTGTTGGATCTGCTCCAGATCCCGCTGATCGTAAGCTTTTCGGGGGCGTCGGAGGATGAGTTTTTCAGGATCCTCGACGGCCTGGAATTGCAGGAAGGGATCGCCGGCTACGAAGTGAATATATCCTGTCCCAACGTGGCGAAAGAGGGCATTGCCTTCGGGGCTGATCCAGACGTGGTGTTTTCGCTCGCTCAGGCGCTTTCCGCCATCACGGAGCGGGAACTCGCCTTCAAACTCAGCCCCAACGTGACCGATATCGCCCGGATCGCCCAAGCCGCCGAAGCCGGGGGGGCATCTTCGCTGGCCCTGATCAACACCCTTTATGGCTCCGCGATCGACTGGAACACAGGCAGATTCAGGACCCACAGCCCCATATGCGGCTACAGCGGAAGCGGTATCAAGCCCGTGGCGCTGGCCCTGTGCCACAAGGTTGCCCAGGCGGTGAAGATCCCCATTCTTGCCCTCGGCGGCATCCATAACTGGCATGACGCCCTCGAATTCTTTTGGGCGGGTGCCTCCGCCATCGCGCTGGGAATCGCTTTCTACAGCGATCCCCTGGCCGCGGTGAAGCTGCGTGACGGACTGGAAACATTTTTGCGGTCAAAAGGCCTTTCACTAAGTGATTTGATCGGCCAGGCACGCTGACCACCAAGCCAAACCTGAAGCCCCGCAGCTTCGCGCTCGCCATGCGCCCCGCATGCCTCTTGCCTGAAACGCGGGGATCAGGCGGGAGGCCCGGTCAGCGAGTGCAATTGGGGGTTTTGCCTCAATTGTGCTTTAGCCCTGAAAGCCTTTGCCAGTTGGCGCCGGGCCATCCCGAACAGGGCCAAGGCATAATTACTGCTTGACAGCAGCCCCACGGCCAGTATTATGTCTTTAGTTCTTTACAAGCATATAGGGGGTGACATGGTTTCGACAGGGAACCAGAGTGTGAGAGATGCATGCCGGAGACGCTGTCCCCTCCGTCATCAAGCAGCAAACAAATCTAATTGCAAACAACAATTACTCCTTAGCAGCGTAAGCAGCTAACGTTCAACCCTTCCGCGCCGACGGGGAGGGATTGGGCGTCGAAACAGTGCGGCCGCTCCGGGTTCGAGAGCTCATAAAGCCCGGCTAAGACCATGAGCCCTGGCCCCGGCGGGTCTGATTGTCTTTCACCGCCCTGGCCGCGATCAAAGACAACTAAGCATGTAGATTCACTCATGATCGGTTCTTTGGACGCGGGTTCGATACCCGCCACCTCCACCAATTTTCACATACCAAAAAGGCTCCTTGACGGGAGCCTTCTTTTTATGGGGTTTAAGCTTCCCAAGCTGCGGGTCGTGGGTCCGAGTCCCGTTGCCCTCTCCATTTACTAAAGAGGGTTTGGGGGATATGTTATTTGTTTATCAATCTCTATCGTACCTCAGAATAGACCTCAGATTGATATCGATAATCCTGAAAGAATTGTGTCAGTGTTCTTAGTTATCCAATGGAGATAAGATATAGTTAAATCTCATTACAAGTCTATAAGTCTTTTGCATACAGATAATCGAAATCAGAAGTAGCATCTTGGGAGTTAACCTTGACACGGATTTACAAGAAGAAAACAATGCGATTGGTCTCTTGGTCTTACATAGATTGTGAGTAACGAGGGATATCAGATGCCCTCAAACAACCAGAGAAACAACGAGTTGGAATTCATGCCAACATTTGGGACTCAACAGAGGGCTTTTCTATCATCAAGTGCTTCAAATGCGTTTTTAATCCTGATTCACATGAACATTTTCTAGAATATACCGGGTCTATTATTCTACACGTGATGATTGAGAAAGAAAGAAGATAGTATGTCTCAATTACTTGGTACTTTGGGCTGTTAAACCATCAGTCTTGGACATTTGAAGCTTTCGGGGACCCGATTAGAAGTTTTCACTGGCACATTATAATCGATCTTAGCAACGAAAAGCAAAAATTAGGGGAAAAGAGAAGATATCTTATCAAGAAGATATTCAGAGATTTGTGTTTGACTCGGATGACTTGTTTCTGGTACTGCCCGGCCATTTTCAATGCGTACGAAATCTGTAGGGCCAGTCAGTTCAACTTTAACTATTCCCGGAAGTATTTCTGTTGTTTTGCCTCGAAAAAATGAATTACCCTCAAGACTATCATTGAACTTGATAACTACAACTTCGCTATCGTTTCCTTTGACCGTCAGTTGACTCGATACATCGGCGGACTTTGGCTCGTACATACCAGAGCCATTAAGAGAGTATGAAGCATCCAATGACAACTCAATATTTGTTGATATTGGTGTATCTTCCTTAACCCATGTTTCAGCTAAAACATCATACGCTCCTTCGAACTGCTTCATCCCCGCTATATTTATGGTCAAAGAGATATATTGTGGATTCTTTGCCTTAAGATAAAACCCCAGTGCCTCGCATACATTTTGTGATTCGGGTTTATTCTGCATATATGCTAACAAGTCCTCTTTTGTGTTACGTTTTTGGGCGTAACTCCACTGAGGGTCAAGTGCAATTTCTTTTATTAGCTTAATGTATTTACCTGAGGGGAAATCGCGGCTATATTCAAATACATCCGCCTCATAATCTTTAATGTTAGCAGCTTTCGTAATTCTTCGCCACAACTCCTCCTCTCTATTATCTACCCAGTGTTGAGCATCAAATTTGAATTGACCGCTTGGGAATTCTTTCAAGTATTCCCTATATCCTTTTACATCATTTGACTTAGAAGCCTTCAACCACATGTTGTCTTCAATTGATCTGATGATTTCGTGGACCTCATTGAGATGAATCCCGCGTGAAAACTCGGACAAATACATCCTACAGCCCTCGAGAGTGTGGTCCTGCTTCAAAGTGGAAAACGAATATTCGTCCAATACACTATATATGATTTCATTTACATGTTTCGTGTTTTTATGAGCCAGAGAAAACTCGAGAAGCTCTTGTTCGTTACTTTTCGAAATTGCTTTATCGAGCGATTCTCCAGTAAGTGTACTTTCATAATTTGGGTATAAGCTTAAAAATTCATCCCATACTTTTAGTGTACTAACTCTTAGTGAGTATTTGAGGTTATTACTTTCAACCTTTTGTTGAGTTTGTGCTGTGATATCTCTTTTAAAAAATGCGCCATAAGATATAGATGCACCGAAAAACACATCAGATTTACTAGAATATTCGTTGTTGAAGAAATAGCGATACCCTCCAACAAGAGAGAAATGGATTGACACATCCTCAAAAATTGGAAGTAATCTGTATGACATTTTAACATAGCTCTCATTGAATATTGTGTCAGATTTGCCAAACAAATAAAAATCCGATGCCAACGTTGTGTATATGTTTTTGGTCTTGTAAGGAGAAAGACCAAGCCCAAAAGGCAACCAAGTGTGCCTGTACAAGCTGTCTCCTAAACATTTGTAAAATGAGTACAACCCGATATTCAAATCAAAGTACTTTATAGGTATTGTGCCAACCAAAACTTCGTGTTTTAACGCATTGTTTTGTAAAACAAACTTGTATATTGAAGAATCTCCTCCATAAGTGAACGTTTCCCCAGGGATTTTTCTCAGTTCAGAAAACGCACTTGTAAAAAGCAGCGGTATGATAAAAGCAAAAATCATTCGTTTCATAGTAATCTCCTCAAGTGTGTTGAGTCCCAAATGTTGGTGTAAATTCCTACTCGTTGTTTCTCTGGTTGTTTGAGGGCATCTGATATCCCTCGTTACTCATTATCTATGTAAGGCCAAGCGACCAATCGCATTGTTTTCATCCTGTTTATCTTTGTCAAGGTTTTTTGGTCGAAAGATGCATTCTGATTTAGATTGTTTTGATGCGAAAGACAAATAGGCTTGTAATGAGATTTAACTATATCTTATCTCCAATGGATATGTAAGAAAACCGACACAATTCATTCAGGGGTATCGATATCAATCTGAGGTCTATTCTGAGGGCTGATAGAGATTGATAAACTACTTACATATCCCCCAAACCCTCTTTAGTAAATGGAGCGGGCAACGGGACTCGGACCCGCGACCCGCAGCTTGGGAAGCTGCTGCTCTACCAACTGAGCTATGCCCGCTCACAGG
>JAGOIS010000103.1 GCA_017995495.1 Candidatus Cloacimonadota bacterium | reverse complement strand
AGCCGGACATGGGGCTGGGCAACGGCGGTCTGGGACGCCTGGCAGCCTGTTTCATGGATTCCCTGGCCACCCAGGCCTATCCTGCCTACGGTTACGGCATCCGCTATGAATTTGGCATCTCCAAGCAGGACATCGTCCAGGGTTACCAGGTGGAGGAGCCGGACCACTGGCTGAAAAAAGGCTGCCCCTGGGAGATCAAGCGTCCGGAGATCACCTACCGGGTGCGGTTTGGCGGCAAAGTGATCAGCGAGGAAATGCCGGATGGGCGCACCCGGCACCGCTGGGTGGACACAAACGACGTGATGGCAGTGGCCTGGGACATTCCCATCCCCGGCTACAAGGTGGACAACGTGAACGACCTGCGTCTCTGGCAGGCCACCGCCACCGACGAATTTGACTTCGACTATTTCAACAGCGGCGACTACGTGCGCGCCGTGGAACGCAAAAACATCTCCGAAAACATCTCCAAAGTGCTCTATCCCAACGACAACATCCACTTGGGCAAGGTGCTGCGCCTGGAGCAGGAATACTTCTTCGTTAGCGCCACCCTGCAAGACATCCTGCAGGGCTGGAAGCAAGACCACGACAGCTTTGCCGAACTTCCTGACAAGATCGCCGTGCAACTCAACGACACCCATCCGGCCCTGGCCATTCCGGAATTGCTGCGCGTTCTCATCGACGAGGAAAGGCTGGATTTTGAGACCGCTTGGGATATCACCCGCCGCTGCTTCAGCTACACCAACCACACCATTCTGCCGGAAGCCCTGGAAAAATGGGGTGTGGAGCTCTTCAAAGAACTGCTGCCGCGGCACCTGCAGCTGATCTACCAGATCAACAACCACATCCTGGGAGAGGTGACGCGCCTCTATCCGGGCGACCTCAACAAGATGCAAAACCTGAGCGTGATCGAGGAAGGGCCGGAAAAGAAACTGCGCATGGCGCAGCTTTGCCTGCACGGGTCCCACGCGGTGAACGGGGTGGCCAAGCTGCATTCCCAGATCATCAAGGAACGCATCTTCCCGGATTTTTACGAAATGTACCCCGAACGCTTTCAGAACAAGACCAATGGCATCACTCCCCGGCTCTGGCTGAGGGTGTGCAATCCGCAATTGGCCAGCCTCATCTCCGAGCACATCGGCGATGCCTGGGTGGCAGATCTGGACCTCATCCGCGGGATCGAGCAATACATTGATGACACCGAGTTTCTGGATGCCTTTTTGGAGATCAAGCAGATCAATAAACGCGCGCTGAGTCGCCACATCTTCAAGGTGACGGGCATCCGCACCTCCGCGGACAGCATCTTCGACGCCCAGATCAAACGGCTCCACGAGTATAAACGCCAGTTGCTAAATGTGTTGGGCACCATTGCCCACTACCTGCGGATCAAGGACGATCCCCAGGCTGAATGCGTGCCGCGAACCGTCATTTTTGCCGGCAAAGCCGCCCCGGGCTACTATCTGGCCAAGATCCTGATCAAGCTGATCAACAATCTGGGCGTGGTGGTGAACAAGGACCCGGACGTCGGAGACAGGCTCAAGGTGGTGTTTTTGCCAGATTACACGGTCTCCCTGGCGGAAAAGATCATCCCCGCGGCGGATGTTTCGGAGCAGATCTCCACGGCGGGATTTGAGGCCAGCGGCACCGGCAACATGAAATTCGCCCTCAACGGCGCCCTCACCCTGGGCACCCTGGACGGCGCCAACGTGGAAATGGCCGAGGAGATAGGAACCGAAAACATGTTCATCTTCGGGCTCAATGCCGCGGAGGTAACCGCTTTGAAACAAGGCGGTTACAATCCATACGAGTACTTCAATAAGGACGCGGAGCTGCGCCGGGCTATCGAGGCCATCGCTTCGGATATGTTCTCGCCCAAAGAAAAAGGCATCTTCGATCCGATAGTCCGGTCCCTGCTGGATTCCGGCGATCCCTACTGCATCATGGCGGATTTCAGGTCCTTCCTGGAAGCCTCGCAGCGCATCGACGAGCTCTGGAAAGACCGTCACGCCTGGGCCAGAAAGGCCATCCTGAACATCGCGCGGGTGGGAAAATTCTCCTCCGACCGCGCCATCCGCGAATACGCGGCTGAGATCTGGGGCGTGGAACCGATTCTGCTGGACCTGCCCTGAGCCGGAAGAGAGGATGTGAAACCGGTGATCAAGGTTTGGCAAGGGTTGCTGGCCTGTCTGGCGCTGGCTTTGCTGCCGGCGCGGATCTCCTGCCAGGTGGTGATCAATGAGGTCTGCTACGATCCCGACGGCGCGGACAGCGGCAAGGAATGGATCGAGCTTTACAATTCCGGAAACACGGATGTCAATCTCGCCGGAGCCAAGATCTTCAGCGGCGGAGCCAATTTTGGGGAGGTCTTTGAATTTCCCCACTTCATCCTGCGTGCCCACCACATTGTGTTGATCGGCGACGCCCTGGTCGAACAGGCGGTTTTCGTAACCCCGCTGGCCTTTCAAAACGGCGGGGCTGAAACCGATGCCATCCGCTACCTGAGTTCTGACGGATCCTACACCGACACAGTGCTTTACGACAGCCCCAACAGCAACGGCCTGCCTGATGACACAGGCTTGCCTGGCACCAGCTTTGCCGTGGATGTGCCGGAGAGTTACTCGTTGGCCAGGCGGATGGACGGATATGATACAAACGACTGCGCTACCGACTTTTACGCGGAGCAGGAACCAACTCCCGGGCTGCCCAACCGCGTCCGGGTCGATTATGCCCTCCTGCATCCCAGTACTTGGAAAGCGGAAAGTGGTTGGCAGTTTGGGGTCTGGGCAAAAAACCTGGCGGACATCAGTCCGGCGATCAGCGCTGATCTGCGTATCTATCTGGATGGCATAAAAATCGATGACAAAATAGTCTCAGATCTTGCCGCCGGGGATTCGCTGCTTGTGGTGGCCAGCCTGCCTGTGGAGGACGATCTTAATCATCAGGTCACCGCTGAACTTGATCTGGAAAACGATCCTGACCCGGGCAACAATTCCGTGACCGTGGACCTGTTTGCGCTGGTGTTAAGGCCACCGGTGATCAATGAACTCATGTACCATCCCGAGACCGGAAAACCCGAGTGGATAGAGCTTTGGGTGCAAACAGCGAACATCCGGGGTGATTATAAGATCATCGACGCCGCCGAAAATGAATGCACCTTCAGCCTGCCTGGTTATTCCGGTTATTTCGTGCTCTGTTCAACGCCCGGGCAGTTTCTGGCGCACTATCCGGATTGTCCGGCGAGCGCGGTAATCGGCACCAGCGGCTGGACAGTTCTGAACAACGACAGCGACAGCATCACACTGCAGGATTCAGATGGCAACAGCATCGATCAGATGAGTTACAGCGGGGGCGGATCGCACCAGGGCAAATCGCTGGAACGCTATCTCGACTCCTCTCAGCAGGTGGCATGGCGCCATTCGCTCGACCTCTCCGGCTCCACGCCGGGCAAGGCCAACAGCCAGAGCGTCCCTGTGCCGGAGTATCAAAACTCTGTCCGGGTTGAGGGCAGCCCCTGCAATCCCCAAAACGGCGAAACGATCAACCTCGTTTACAAGCTGGACAGCGCCCAGAGCCGTGTCAATTGCCGGGTTTACGATCTCAGCGGCTGCCTGGTGCGCATTCTGGCTGATTACACTATGATCACGGCGGAAGGGATGCTCACTTGGAATGGCATGACCTCCACGGGCAGGATCGCGCCCCGGGGAAGATATTACATTTCCTGGGAATCCCGGCCCACGGATGGGACAAAAACCTTCCGGAGGCAGTTCTCGGCCGTAGTTTTCTACTGAAGCCGGACCTGGCGGGTAGATCAGCTCATCGGGCTACGGGGATGACGGGCGAGACTGCGGTTTAACGCAACAGCACCAGCTTTTTAACTAGGCGCACGCTGGGCGTTTGCAGTTTATACAGATAGATTCCGGAAGGCAGATCGCCGCTGGCCAGGCTGATCTGATGATTTCCGGAGCCCAGCTGCAGGCCGCGGATAACCTGGCCGCGCAGGTTGCAGACGCTCAGGATGCCGCTTTCACTGCTTGCGATCCTGGCTTCGATCAGGGTTGTTCCGCCTTCGCGGAAGGGATTGGGATAGGCATCATACAGGCGGGAAAGGCCAGCCGGTGGAGGTGCCGGAACGCGTCTATTTCGACGGCGAGAATTTCCAGATCATCTACAGCTACAAAGACGGCTATCGCCTGCCCTATTACATGCGGCTGGACCTGAGCGCCAAACTGCAGTGGAACACGCGCTGGGGCAGCATCGAACCCTATCTGGACGTGATCAACCTCTTCGACCGCAAAAACGTAAGTTTTCGTAGTTACCGGCTGGTCCCGCAGGAAGACCTGAGCCTGCAACTGCAAGCCAACGACGGCTCCCAGTTTCCCTTTCTGCCTTTCATTGGGGTGAATGTCACATGGTAAAGTTCCCTCCCGTTCGGCTCCTGACCCTTTTTATACCGCTGTGGGCCATGCTGCTGGCGTCCTGCGAAAACACCAGCGGGCCACGTTTTGAAGGCGACGTCTTCACTGTAGCAGGACTGCTGATGGCCGGAAAACCTGTCCATTTGGAATACCCGGTCTATGTGACCCGCAGCTCCGCCATCGAGGATTTCAACCCCCTGGAGATCTTCGTTTACGATGCCACGGTCACCATCCGCGACCTGGATACCGGGTTGGAATTCCAGCTCACGCCAGCCTTGCATGAATTCAAATTCAAATACATTGATCTGGCTGAAAACATCATCCAGCCTGAACACCGCTACCGTATCGAAGTGCAGGTGCCGGGAGCGGATTCCTTGATCTGGGCAGAAACCACCGTCCCTGTCTGCCTTGTCGCCGAGCCCGATCCCTACGGAGTCAACCCTCCAGGCATCGGCTTTTCGCTGGACCCGCAAACCAGCAACGAAATCCCCTGGGCCAGGATCGACAGCGATTTTCCCGCCATCGCTTCTACCGGTGCCTCCGCTGGAAACTTCTACTTTATGGCGGAAACCTATTGCCTGGAACCCTTCAGCACGGATCTGGAATATACCTCGCAATTCCTGCAGGGACAGCATCCCAACGAAAACATGGCCGTCGGTTACAATGCCGGCAGCCCCCCCCGCAAAATCAGCTTCATGTATGTCTTTAACTCCGCGCCCCTGCCGGGGTTGCCAGACAACTACCTGGTGCTGAACAACTACGCAACTGCCTTTGTCTTCTACGGACGCTACCGCCTTCGTTTGCAAATAGTTGATGAGAACTATTTCAACTACAATTTCATGGAGGAAGGCTATCTCCAAGGCGGCATCCACAACGCCCTGGGCTATTTCGGCTCCGCCAGCGGGACGGATATGTTCGCCCGGATTGTGAGGCAATCAAACCCCTGACCGGTCTGAGGGATAATTTTGTATGATATGCACCCGCTTGTCGAGGGGTTCCGTTCGCTGCACTCACTACACTCCCTCGCTATAGTCTGTCGCCCTCCGGGCTGATCCAATCGCTTCGATGGAGAGCGCATATTATCAAGCCAACCCAGTTGTCCAGATGTATTGTCGGGATCCATTTCTTCATTTCCACTTTGGTCCTTATTGGCTCCCCTTATCAATACGGTATAAATACGGAATCAATACGGATTTCATCCGTATTGATTCCGTATTTATACCGTATTGATAGGCGGAGCCGGGTTTCCAACTGGAGTTTTCGTATAAATGAGGATGAGGTTGTTAACATCCAACACACAAACAGGCGGTCCGAAAACCGCCTGTTTCAAGTGACGTTATAGTATGGATCAGTCGTTGATCACTGC
>JAGOIS010000102.1 GCA_017995495.1 Candidatus Cloacimonadota bacterium | reverse complement strand
TCCAGCTTCTTCACCCTGGGGATCTTGGCTATGATGGCGATCATCGGCCTGATCACCGGACTCTTGGGAAAGATGCTGGGAGATGTGGGCAACTGGACCGAACCGGTGATGGGAGTGATCTTCATGGTCATGGCTTTCTTCATCGCCGATATCTTCAAAATGCCATCCTTTCTAAGCGGTGGAGTTGGCAATACGGCCAGGAAGGGGATCTGGGGCGCGCTAAGCCTGGGATTCCTGCTGGGTATTGCCCTGGGGCCCTGTTCTTTCGCTTTCATGGCTCCCATTCTGGGGATAGTGTTCACCTCCGCCGGCTCGCAATTCGCGTTTGCCCTCACCCTTGTACTGGCCTACATCATCGGCCACTGCCTGGTGATCATCCTGGCGGGTACTTTCGCTGGATCCGTGCAGTCATATCTGAAATGGAGCAGCGCTTCCCGCGGCACCAAAATTGTGAGGATTGTCTGCGGTATCCTGGTATTTATAGCAGGATTGTACCTGATCCTAAAGAAATTCAAACCAATTTAAGGAGCAAAAATGCTTATCAAAATTCTGGGCACGGGTTGCCCTAAATGTAAAAAACTGGAAGCCAACGCCCTGGAAGCTGTCAAAGCCGCGGGGATCGAGGCAACCGTGGAAAAAGTGACCGATCTGGACAAGATCATGGATTACGGCGTGATGATGACCCCGGCTTTGGTGATCGATGGGAAAGTGATCTCCAGCGGGAAGATTCTCTCCAGCGAAGATATCCGCAAGCACATCAACGAGGGATCCTGAAATGGCTGAGAATGAATGCGGCTGCTCCTGCAACTGCGGTTCAGACAGCCCCGATAATTGTGTGCATAACGAAGCTCCCACCAAGGTTTACGCTTGCGCCGGGGCCAGCAATGTGGGCGTCATTTCCTTTGAACTGACCAAAGCCCTGCATCTGGCAAACCGCTATGAAATGGGCTGTTCCACCTGCATCGGCGCTGGGGATTGCGGCTGCGGAGGCACTGTTACCGAAAGCGGCCGCAAAGACCTGCTGATCGACGGCTGTAAGGTGGCCTGCCTCAAAAAGATGTTCCAGAAGAAGGGCATCACCGATTTTGACCACGTGATTGTCACCCAACTGGGCGTCCGCAAAGAAGGCACCTTCGACTTCGATCCCGAACTGATCCCTGCCCTGCTGGACAAACTGACGGACAAAGGCTTGTGAGGAAGCAAATGAAACGCTTGATCCTTATCTTAACGGCACTGCTGCTGCTCAGCGCATGCCAGGCAAAAACTGAAGAACCGGCTGGCAATCCAGCAACTTCCCCGGCTGTCGCGGATAGTGTGGTGGCCGCGGATAGCACTGCCGTCGTCACCCCCCTGGTCACTTTCATCGAATTGGGAGCCGCAACCTGCATCCCCTGCAAGATGATGCAGCCGATCATGAAAGAGATCACCGCCGCATACCAAGGATTGGTGAAAGTTATCTTCTACGACCTCTACAAAGAGCGTCAGGCCGGGCAGAAATACGGCGTCCGAGTGATGCCCACCCAGGTCTTCCTGGATAAGGACGGAAAAGAATTCTTCCGCCACGAGGGATTCTATCCCATGGCGGATATCGAAAAGATGCTGGCGGAGAAAGCCGGGATCATTAAACCCATTCAGAAATAGCTGAGGCAATCGCAATGAAACGACTGGTAAACAGGTCACGGCCAATATATCGATAAATATAAATATTGACAGATATCGATATGTCGGATCATTGACTTCCAGAAATCATCATTAGGAGTCAACCCATGACCAACCTCAAGACCGAAACGCAGCTGTTCAAAGCGCTGAGCGACCCCACCCGCATGCAGATTCTGGACATGCTATCCTGCGGGGAGCTGTGTGCCTGTGATATCCTGGAAGGCCTGACAATCTCACAATCCACCCTTTCCCACCACATGAAGGTTCTGCTGGAGTGCAACCTGGTCTCCGGAAGAAAAGATGCCACCTGGATGTATTACACGATCAACCAAGCCAGGATCGATTACCTTCACATGACGATCGATATACTCACGAAGCCCAAGGACGGATGCATCTGCCATGAGGCTAAAAAGGCAGGCTCAGAATGAACACCCTCGCCTTGACGCTCAAGTATTTTCTGACCATAACCATCGAATTGACGGCCTTGTTTATCGGAATCAGCACCTTGGTAGCACTAATGCTGATGTATATCCCCCAGGAAAAGATTCAGAGATGGATGTCTGGACGAGGTATTTGGGGCAATGTAATGGGTGCTGTGGCTGGTTCAATAACGCCATTTTGCGCCTGCTCCACCGTTCCCATGGCCAAGGGGTTTTTGGACGCGGGCGTGACTTTCGGGGCGGTGATGTCTTTTATTATTGCCTCGCCGCTCCTGAACCCTATCATTCTGGGCATGTTGATCGCATTGGTTGGAGTGAAAGCCTGCATAGCTTATTTTATCTTGGTCTTTGGCCTGTCGATCCTGTTTGGTGTTGTTCTGGGCCGGGTTGGTGGCGCAACCCAGGTGATACAACTTTCAGCCTCCAGTTGTTGCGGGGCCTGGGAGGGGGAAGCCCCCAAAACTTTTCCAGCCAAGCTGAAGCAATCTTTCATCAAAGCCTGGGGCGACTATAAGGCAGTGCTGGCCTTCCTCTTGATCGGTGTGGGAATCGGTTCGTTGATCTACGGTTACCTACCCCAGGATTTCGTTCTGAAATACGCCGGTGGGAAAAGCCCACTGGCAATTCCCATCGCCGCGATCATCGGAATCCCCATGTACATTAGGACCGAAACTGCCATTCCGATTGGTTTGGCTTTAATGGCCAAGGGTATGAGCATCGGAGCCGTCATTGCGCTAATCATCGGCGGTGCTGGCATGGCGATCCCGGAGATGACCATGTTGGCAAGCATCTTCAAAAAGAAGACTGTAGCAGCAATAGTGGCAGCTGTGTTCTTTACTGCTGTCATCTCAGGTTTTGCTTTTAATGCACTTATGTAGAGACTGAATACAAATCAGGAGATCACAAATGGGAAAATTGAATGCCAGGGAAAGAGAGTTGGTTGCCATTGGCGCAGCCATAGCCAGTAATTGTGTCCCCTGCGTGGAATTTCACATCCAGGCAGCCAGAGAAGCCGGGCTTGGTGATGAGCAAATTCTCTTGGCCATCAAAATTGCCGAAGCAATAAAAAAAGTACCCGCTGAGATGGTTCGCGCTACATCATTGGATATTTTGAATGGTAAAGAAGCAGATGTTTGTAATGATCCCGGGTGTATATGCAACCACGATAGTGGCGACAGTGCACCCAAAGACGATTCCCCCTGTTGTTCCTGAGTGAATAAGCAGATAGGAGTTAAAATGACCAAGGAACAATCGCCGGCTGTTGGCATCGGCTTCTTTGAGAAGTACCTGACCCTGTGGGTCATACTCTGTATGGCGGCAGGGATCCTGATCGGGAAATATCTGCCTGGTATCCCGTCCTTCCTGGGGAAGTTCGAATATGCTCGGGTGTCTCTGCCGATCGCCATCCTGATCTGGCTGATGATCTACCCCATGATGATGAAAGTGGATTTCGCCAGCATCAAAAACGTGGGCAGAAACCCCAGGGGGCTCTATGTAACCTGGGTAACCAACTGGCTGATCAAGCCCTTCACCATGTACGCCATCGCCTGGTTCTTTTTCTTCGTGGTGTTCAAAACCCTTATCCCCACAGCTTTGGCAAAGGATTATCTGGCCGGGGCTATCCTGCTGGGCGCCGCCCCCTGCACGGCGATGGTCTTCGTGTGGAGCCATCTCACCAGGGGAAATCCCGCCTACACAGTGGTGCAAGTGGCCACCAACGATCTGATCATCCTGGTCTTATTCACTCCGATAGTGGCTTTTTTATTGGGGATCGGCGGCATTAAGGTTCCCTGGGATACCCTGCTGCTCTCGGTGTTGCTGTTTGTGGTGATCCCGCTGGCGGGTGGCGTGTTCACGCGAAGCCGGGTGATCAAACGCAGGGGGGAGGATTTCTTCAACCGAAGCTTCATCCCCAAGTTCGGCAATGTAACCATCATCGGCCTGCTGCTCATCCTGGTGATCATCTTCGCCTTCCAGGGCAAGGTAATCCTCGCCAATCCCCTGCACATCCTGCTGATCGCGGTTCCCCTCACCCTGCAAACCTTCCTAATCTTCTTCATTGCCTATCTGGCCGCCAGAAAGCTGAAACTTGTCCACAGCATTGCCGCTCCCGCCGGAATGATCGGCGCTTCGAACTTCTTTGAACTGTCCGTGGCGGTGGCAATATCGCTGTTTGGCACCAAATCGCCTGTGGCGATGGCCACGGTGGTGGGAGTTTTGGTGGAAGTTCCGGTAATGCTTACTTTGGTAAAAATAGCCAATAGAACTACGCACTGGTTTACCGGAGAAAACAAGGTGTAGTATCGGATTGAGGCGTCATGAGCGAGCTGGTGATCAACGCTAACGAATATCTCTCACTTTTCCCCTGCTGCCGTAACTAACATCGGACTTGGTCATTTGAAGGTTTGGTGATGAAATTTGACGTTTGCGGTGAGGGTTTATACTGGGTCAGCGTTTGAAGAGGTCCCAGGCGACCCGGCCAAGGAGCAGCAACAGCGCGAGGACAAAGATGGGCTTGATGAGCTTGTTGCCTTTGCGCACAACCAGTTTGGAGCCGATCAGGTTGCCGGCGATCCCACAGGCGGCGGCGGGGATGGCCAAGGGAAAACAGACCTTTCCGGCGATCAGGAAAGCGGTGAGCGCGGCCAGATTGGAAGCGAGGTTCACAACCTTGGTGTTGCCGTTGGCCACCACAAAATCGTAGTGCATCAGGAGCGCGTAAACCAGGATCAGGAAGGTGCCTGTCCCCGGCCCGAAAAAGCCGTCCCAAAATCCGATCAGCAGCCCGGCCAGGCCTCCCAGCAGGAGCCTGATCCCCAGCCTGATCTCATGCGAGCGGTCGCTGTGGCCAAAATTCCTGCGGATGAGGGTGAGCACCGCGATCACGGGGATCACCACCAGCAGCAGCCAGCGCAGGAAATCGCCGGAGAGCAGCAGCACGGCGCGGGTGCCCAGATACGATCCCACCAAGGCCAACGCCGCGCTCACCAAACTCACGGGAAGGTCGATCACTTTGGCGTGGAGATATCTGGCGGTGCTGAAAATGGTCCCGCAGGCGGAGGAAAATTTGTTCGTGGCCAGCGCCGCGTGCATGGGCAAACCAGCCGCCACATAGGCCGGAAGCGAGATCAGGCCTCCGCCGCCGGCGATGGAATCCACCAGTCCCGCCAGGAAAATGAAGGGCAGCACGATCGCGTAATCAAGCGGTGTGAGGGAGATGATTCCGTTCATGATGCATCCCCGGGGGTCAAAGCTCGGCCTTGAACTCCAGCTTGAGCGAGTGTTTCACATCCTGGTCCGGATAGGCCGTGCCGCTGTATTCGCAGGTGGCTGAGCTGAAGCTGTTCAGGCGGTAAACCGCGGAAACGGCCCAATTGAGCAGCAAGCCAGCCCGTTTTTCCGGCAGGAAGGTGAGGAAGTCGCTGCCTTCACGCTGATTGAAGCGGAGACCGAAGGAGCCGTTCACGCGGGCTTTTTTGCCCCAGACGCCACGGTAACCGGGCTCCAGTCCGATCCCCCGCAGCCGGTAGCCCTCCTCGCCGGCCTGTTTGGCTCCCTGTTCCAGATATCCGCTCAGGTTGAGGGTGCCAATGCTGCTGGTGGAAAAGTTGCGCTGGGTCAAAAGTCGCAGTTCGTCGAGGGTGATGTCGGATTGGTAGCGGGAGTCTGCTTCGTCGCTGT
>JAGOIS010000101.1 GCA_017995495.1 Candidatus Cloacimonadota bacterium | reverse complement strand
AGGTTGGTCAAAGCCAAGGCAAACGGAGATAACAGAGCGTAGTTAAGACCTTCCACCAGTTTAATTTGCCATAACGTGCGCCAGTAAGTCAAGGATTATCTTCACCTGGCCACAGCCGGGGTAGAGGTTCAGCCTAGCACAAAATTGGCCAGGCTGAAGTAGATGGTGATGGTGAAGAGGTCGCTGATGGTGAGTGCCAGCGGTCCCGAAGCGATCTTGGGATCGAGCTTGAGGGCGTGCAGCGCGGAGGGGATGATCAGCCCCACCAGGTTGGCCGTGACCAGAGTGAAAACCAGTGATCCACCCACCACCAGGGCCGGGGCAATTTCCTTTTGCCAGAGCCAGACCACGCTTCCCACCAGCAATCCGCAGCCCAAACCCAGCAGCAGGGCGGTGCCGAGTTCTTTGAGGAACTCGCGCGTGAACCACTTCAAAGTGGGTTCCCGGTGGCGCAGAGCCTGGATGGTGACAGTCATCGACTGCATGCTCACGCTTTCGCCGAGTCCCAGGATCAGAGTGAGAAAGAAGGACAGCACCAAAGCCACAGCCAGCACATGCTCAAACCTGGAGGTCATCACCGCGCTCAGGAGGCCGCCCGCAACCGAGGCCAGCAGCCAGGGAAAGCGCAGCCGGAAAGCCTTGAAAGGCGAGGCTCCCGTGATCTGGGAAACATGGAAACCGATGGATTCGAAAACCTCGTTCACCTGGTCGCGCTCCAGGATGTCTGAAACGTTATCCGTGAGGGAAGTGGCGTCGATCATCCCCACCAAGTGTTTTTCAGCATCCACCACGGGCATGGCCAGATACTTGTGGATCATGAAATCCGTCATCACATCCATCAATTCCGCCTCCTGGCGGATGCTGCGCACCCGGTGGTCCGCGATATCGCCTAATCTCGCGTCCAGACTTGCCGTAAGCAGCATCCGGGTGGAAACCACCCCGATGAGTTTGTTGTCCTTGTCCACCACGTAAAAGTAGAGGATCCTGGGCTTGTCTTCGTTGAACCGGATGTAGTCCAGTGCTTCACACACCGTGGTTGTTTCGGGAAAGGCGATGTAGTCACTGTGCATTAGTTCGCTGATGTGCTGATGGCCGATTTCGTCGCTCATGCGGGGCTCCTTTGTGATGAGACCATCTTTTGTGGTCCGGGATGGTCTGTCAAGCCGGGAATGGCTTGAGCAAAAAAGGAGGGAGCGCTCAGGCTCCCTCATGTGCGATACTGCATCCAGGGTTGAAGGTTAAGCGCGCCTCCCTGTGGGGCGGCGCGGTCCAATTTAGTCCACTATCACAGCTTTGACGCGGTAGAAGTTCATTTCGGCAGTGGTATCGACAGGATAGGTCGCATCGGAAGTGCCGCCCAGATGGATCCACTCACCAAAGGGGTCGGTGGTGCCATACACCTCGTAAGTTGTGGCTCCCTGCACCAGGGGCCAGGTGAGGCTGGCAAGGCCGGTATCGGGATCGAGGGTGATGCTGACTTGCGGTTCGGACAAGAACCCGCCCACGAAGATGTTGTTTACCATGAAGTCGTTGTCGGCGTTTTCAGCTGTGGAGCCGGCGTAAAAGGCGATCCTGATGTAACCTGTGTGGTCAGCCAGGGGGAGGGCGACTCTTTCGCCGTAAGGATCGATATCGTTGAGCACAAACGTCGAGCCGGTGTTGTTCCATTCTCGCGCGATATTGGCCGTGCTCCAGCTGAAACCGTCTCCGATCAGCACCGCGAAACGGTCGTCGGTTCCAGACGGATCAGGCGGAGTTCCTGTGGGCGGTTGATCGTACTTCAACCAGGCCAGGTCGAAAGTGAGCCAGAGGTCCGGATCGCTCACATTGAGCAGGGGTGAGATCAGCCAGCCATTCATTGTGCCCCAGATGTTGATCGCCGCTGCCTGATCAGGATTTCCGGTGAGGTTCAGCCAGTCATCCTGTTCCCACAGGCTGTTTGGGGTAAGAGACACAGGGTCGGAGAGCACTCCGCCCCTCCTCTGCCAGTTGTCGGAGGGCGGGAATTCGGTTCCGTCGAAAGCTTCTGTCCAGGGAAACGTGGTGATCGAAGGATCGGCCAGGGTGGTGAAAGTCCAGGTGGGACAGGCGACGGCATAGCCAAAGCTGTTGTGGGGAATCACCCGCCAGGAATAGTTGTTGCCGTAAGCCAGGTAATCCGCCGGGTCGTAGCTGGTGCCGTATACAGCAAGATTGTTTTCGATGTACTCCACCGGATCTGTTTGCCAAAGGGAGAACAGATAATAATCCGGCGCTCCGCCCCCGCTGCTCCAGGAAATGTTTGTTTCGATGGGAACGTTCCCGGCCAGATCCGCCGGTACCGGCATTATGGCCGGTGGCGGCACATCTGTGACCGGGGTCATCAGCCAGAGGTTGGGATGATAGCTGCCCCGGGTACCGCTGGTGGTGGGAAAGGAAGCATCCTGATGCTTGTAGACGCAGCTGTTACTCTGGGTTGTGCCGTAAAACGAGGGCGGACCGCCGATTTTGGAGCCGTCCCAGTTTTCCCAGAGGATCTCGATACCCCAGTTTTGGTCTATGGTGTAGATGTAGCTGAAGGCGGTGGAGAATTCGACCGTGTTCCAGCCGGGACCGTTCCAGGTTACATTTCCGTTGAAGACGTAGGTCCAGCCTCCGGTGGGGGGATTGGGATATGAGACCTCTGAGCTGGAGTAGCTGGGATTGTAGGCATAGCGCATATAGATCCGCTGGTTTTCCATCACGTAGTTGCTGAGGGAATTTGACACTTGGAAAGCCAGGCCCGTGACCTGAATGGTATCACTGACCCCGGCAGCGGCGAGTTCATCACCGGTGTAGATGAATTTGCTCCAGCCGTAGTTGTTGTAGCCGTAAGTTGGCACCTTGTTTTGGGTGGATGTGCCCGCGCCGATGTAGTAGTCATCCGCGGCCAAAGCGGACAACAAGACCAAACTGAGCAAGGCGAAAAGAGCGATCTTGTTCATGATTTCTCCTATTTAATGAAGGTTATTTTTTGGGTTTGCGCAAAATCCCCGGCTTGCAGGCGAAGGTAATAAACTCCGCTGGCAACCTCCTGTCCGGAGTCGTCGGTGCCGTTCCAGACCAGATCGTGGTTGCCTTTGGCAAAATTCCCGGAGGCGATGCCACGCACTTTCTGTCCCCGCAGGTTGAATATCTCCAGCTCTACCGCGCCCTTGGCGGCATTGCTGAAAGTAATGTTGCAGTTGGCTGTGAAGGGATTCGGCCAGATACTGGTGATGCTGGCTGGGGTTTCCGCAGCGGCGGGATCGTCGCTGGCCACAGGTCCCAGATCGAACCAGTCCGCGAGGTCGGCCATCCACTGCGCGCGGTCGGCGGGATCGGAGAGCTGCGAAAAGTCGAAGCTGAAGTAGAAAGCGCGGTAGATGGGCAATTCCAGCGCGGTGGCGCAGACCCCGTTCAGCAGATAGGCGTTTCCGCCCACAGGTCCGTCCTGGAAGGTGAAGGCGGCCGCCGCTCCGATTTCCGGATACTGCACCTGGTCCGCGTAGGTTTCCGGGCATGCATCGTAGTGGAAGATGCAGTCCGGAGAGTTGGCATAGACGTTGTATTCGGTGTTGGGGGTGCCGATGGGGGAACTCACCCGGCGCAGGATGGTCCCGTTTTCATAGCTGAAAACATCAGGCCCGGCCAGGCCGTTGGTGCCTCCGCCCAGTCCGGTGGCGACGTAGAACGCGCGGAAATAGGCGTTGAACATCTTGCGCATCACACTGTCGTTGGGCTGGGCGTGGGTGTTGCCCGCCCAGCCATCCGAGGCCATGAAAACGTTGCGCGGAGCGGATACCGTGCCTCCGTCCAGCCAGTTCATCAGCGCCACGCTGAGGCTGTCGGAGCGGCTGCCCTGGCTGCCGGTGACAGCGTAGATGAACACGGCCTGATACTCGTCCGGGATGCTCCAGGCGGTGTATTCCTCCCAATCGTAAACATCGTAAACGAGGTCGAGGGCGTCCAGCTGCTGGGTGTAAAAGGGCAGTTCCGCACGCTGGTAATCCTGGTTTCCGGATATCGCCAGCAGCACGGTTGCATCGGCGCTGGGCAGGATCCTGAATCCGAAAGCCTCTTCCGGAGCGCCGTAAGGCAGGGTGGTGGCGTTGTTCAGCACATCAGTGGCGCTGAAATAGTAGCTCAGCTCGCTGCCCAGGGGGATTTCCGGCAGGGAAAAACTGCAGGTGGCGCCCTGAACTGATGCCGGTGCCAGACTCTGCCAGCCATCGCCGAGATCGTAATACAGCTGGCAGTCGGTGATGGCGGAGAAGTCCACAACGTTGGCGGTGAGCACTGGATTTTGGTTGAAAGTGTTGCCCGGCTGGTCATGGCTGATCACCGGCGGCTGGGTGTCCTCCGCGTTGTACCAGCTGATGGCAAGGCCGTCGTAGAGCAGGTTCCCGGGAGGTTCCACCCCCACATAGTTGTTGTTCTGAACTATCTCGCGCAGATAGGGCAGGCCGATGTCGGCGCTGGCGTTCTGTATCGCCACGGTGGCGCTGCGTCCGTTGGCATGGGGAACCGTTCCGAAGGTCTGGCCGGTGCGCGTGGTGTGATACTGCATCACGATCCCGCCGTTTTCGTGCAGGATCACCTGGAACTTGAGGACGGGGCTGCCCCCCGTTCCGGCCAGGAATCTGAGGTTGTTCCACTGGATGATGGTGTAGCGGTTTGGCTGGCTGCCAAAGGTCTCAAAATAAATGTCCGAAACGCCCTGCTCGGCAAAGAGGTCATCCCAGTAAACCGCGATCAGGCCTGGCATCTGGGCGTAGCCGGGAATGGGATACATGTAGTTGAACATGTTGCCGTCGTTGTCCCAGTTCAGTCCTGGAAAGGCACTATACCAAGTGTTGTCGGCCAGCAGCAGTTCGCCGTTGATGTCCACGTAGGCTTCAGAGTATTGGTAGCCGTAAAAGGGAAAGTCAAAGCCGAGGGGGATGGGTTCGCTGAAGTTGTCGTCTCCGGCGAAATCACTGACGTTGAACATGATGGTGGAGCTGCCGGTGGCGCTGATGTCCTGCCAGGCATAGACCGGGCCTCCGGGAGCGTTGCTGTCGATGAAGCTGTAGCCAAAGGCGTCCGGTCCGCCCTGGGTGACCCGCTCAACCACCGCAAAGCCGTATGGGAGCGTATTGTTGGCTGGGTTGCCGTCCTCGTTCTCGATTTCGAAAGTGATGCTGTAGCTGCCTTCGGCGGAGATCGCGCAGGCCTGGGGAAAGCTGACCTCGGCGCTGGAGTCAGGGCCGATGTTCACCGGCTGGAAAGCCTGGCCGGTCCACACCGTGTTTTCCTGCGCGTCACAAACCCTGGCGTTGAGTTCCAGAACGTCGTTGAAAGCGCTGTCACCGCTGTTGCCGACCGTCACCCGCGGGGTGAAGGGCAGGTTCAGGAATTGGAACTCCATCGGGCTCAGGACCTCGATCACGGACAGATCGACCGCCGGCGGCGGCAGCACGGCCACGCTCATCACATCGTCGTCACTCAGCCCGGAACTGCCGTCGTGCAGGGTGAAAGTGATGTCTTCGCTGCCGTTCCAGTCCGGGCAGCTGAACTGGGCGGTCAGCCCGGCAATGTTCACCAGCACGTGTTCCGCACCGCTGCAGGTGATCGAGGCAGTGTTTAGCGCTGTCGTGGTGATATAGGGCGTGAGATCCAGGTTCAAGCTCTCGCCCTGGATGAAGGTCACCGCGTCCGGCAGGTCCAACATCGGCTGGATGATCTGGGGCTGGCCCACGCGCACGTCGTCGATCAGGATACCGTAGTTCTCGCATTCCCACAAAAAACCCAGATAGATGGGCTGGCCATTCCAGGGGGCCAGGCTGAGCCGGATTTCCTGATAGTCGATGCCGATCGCGGGGAAATCGCC
>JAGOIS010000100.1 GCA_017995495.1 Candidatus Cloacimonadota bacterium | reverse complement strand
TGCTGTCCGTGCTGTCCGGCAGGGCGGCAGCTTCGGCCAGTTCTTCGATGGCGGATTTGGCGACCACGTTTATCTCAGCATCGCGGCCGATGCCGTAGGTTCCGCTTTGCCAGGTTTTATTATTGGCTTTGAGGCTGTCCGGATAGCTGTCTGTGCCCCCGGCATCCAAAAACAGGCCGATCCCGCCGGCACTGCGGGCAAAGTTGGCTCCGCCATAGTTTTGGGGATTGATCCTTTCATAACGGTCGTTGCCGCTTCTATCCACAAAGAGGCCCACGGAATTGGTGAGACCCAGTCCGTTGCCGCCTTCTATGGAGTAAGCATCGTCGCCAGCCCCGTCTATCAGCACTCCCAAAGCCCAGTCGTGTCCTGCTCCCTGGCCTGGTCCGTGGCGGCTGAAGTAGGCGTCCTCTCCCTCCGCGTCGAGCAGAAAACCGCAGGCCAGGTGGATCCCCGAGCCCTGGGGATAGTAGACGGCGCTGTAGACGTCGTTACCGCCCTCATCGATCAGCGCGCCGGTGGAATACCAATATCCTGAACCCTGGGCGTAAACCCCGCCCAAATACCTGTCGTTGCCGCCGCCCTCGAAGAGCAGGCCCAGGCCTCCGGCCAGATCAGGCCTCAAACCCAGCCCCATGCCCTGGCCGAGGGTGATGTAGTCCAGCGGCATCAGCGGTTCGTGGAAGTATTTGCCGCCCAGGCTGTAATCATCCGCGCCAGCCCTGTCGATCAGGGCTCCGGCGCCAAAGGTGCTGCCGAAACCCTGCGCGGACACGCTGGCCTGATAGAGGTCGTTGCCTGACGCGTCAACCAAAAGCGAGCAACCGCACATCGCCGCGCCCTGGGCGAACAGCCCGCTCCGGTAAACATCGTCCCCGGCCAGGTCCTGATGCAGGTTGATGCCCATCAGGGCCGAGAAGGAGAAGTCGCCGGTCTGGTAGAGGTCGTTTCCGGCCAGATCGTAAGCGCAGCCTATCCCAAAGGAGGAGTGGAACATGCCGGCCGGCTGGTCATAGCGGTAAACGTCATCCCCCGCCAGATCGATCTGGAGCAGAAAACCCCTGTCCGCATTGGGGGCGAGGCTGGTTTCGTATCGATCATTCCCGGCCGGATCGAGCAGAAAGCAGAGGCCGCTGTATCGCGCCCGGGTGTAATGGTCGTCTGCCTTGGTCCCGATCGCCATCAGGCCGTGTCCGGTCTGGCGCGTAAGCACTTTTTTATTGCTGAATTTCAGAGTCTGCGCCCGTTCGACTAAGGCCTCGGATAGCGCCAGCCACTGCGTTCCAGCGCTCAATAGCGAGGAAAAGTCACATTTTCCCAAGAGCTCCTGGACCTTTTTTTGGTCCAATTCGCTGTAGCGCGGAAGGGCTTGGTCTTGGTAATAACTGCCATATTTTTCAGTCTCTTCGCTTTCGATGAACTGCCAGAGCATGAAGCTGAGCAGCATTTTTTTGTCAGCGGGATCGAAGGCCGCGAAGGCAGGCTGCAACTCCTGGCTGAGATAATCCAATTTATGCTCCAGCCAGGAAAAGATATCCTCCGGTTTCTGCACTTGGGTGGCCAGTTCCCCGGCGAACAGAGCCTTGGAGGCGGGATGGAGGCTGGCGTACCGGCCCGGATCAAGATTGAAGGCGATGCCGCCCAGATGACTCAGCAGACCGGGCAGCCCCGCGTAAGAATCAGGCTGGCAGCGTTCACGCAGATCCTGCAGGTCATCGAGCCCGCCCAGCGGATCCTGAAGCTGCCGTAACTGCCAGTCCAGCTTGTATTTGGTGCTCAGGTCCCAATCTTTTTCGAACCCCAGGGAGGAGGGATCCAGGCCGGTTGAACCAAGCATTTCCCCGAGCGCGGCGGTTTCGGCCGGACCAAGCAGGGCACCGGCCCCAAGCAGCGCGGCGCCGCAAATTATTGCCACCAGGCAGATGAATTTTCGCATAATTAAAGCTCCTGATTGGATCGCACCAAATCAGGAGCTTGGGATTGTGTCAACGATTATCAGCGATTCAGCCTGCTCACGAGGTCTGCCACCAGGCGTCCCTGATAGCGCGCGCCATCCAGTTCATTGGCGCTGGGGCGGCGCGATCCGTCCCCGCCGGCAATGGTGGTTGCCCCGTAAGGCGAATTTCCGGTGATCCCGCTCATCAGAGACTGGCCCTCAAAAGTATAGGGCAGGCCGGCGATCAGCATTCCGTGGTGCAGCAGGACGGTGTGAAAACTCAGGATGGTGGCTTCGTTGCCCCCATGCTGGGTGCCGCTGCTGGAGATCACCGAGCCAACCTTGCCGGCAAGCGCGCCCCGGGCCCAGAGCCCGCCGGTGGAATCCAGAAAACTCTTCATCTGGGAGGCCATCATGCCAAACCGTGACGGGGCGCCAAAGATGATGCCATCGGCCTCCTCGAGGTCTTTGATCGTGGCAACGGGAATATGCCCAAACGCTTGCCTGGCTTCCAGGACGCCTGTTTTGGCCAGGATCTCCGGCGCCAGGGTCTCCGGCACCTGTCTCAGGATCGCTTCCACCCCGTCCACGCTCCGCGCGCCCTCTGCCGCGGCTTCCGCCATCGCGTGGATGTGCCCGTAGGCCGAATAATATAATACCAGTACTTGCATTAATTTTCTCCTCTGTGATTTTTGCCGATAATATAACCTGTAATGACGTATTTGCCAACCCCAGGCGCCGGGCAGACCTGCCAGCTTTATCAACACTGGTCTTGCGGCATTATCCCCCCGCACCCGGGGGTGAAATCTCTTGACATGCCCGCCCGAGTATTTTTTGCAGGTTCATAACCTGACCCAAATATTCGATTTCAAGGAAGGTCCATGAGAAAAGAGCAGTTCGAAGAGTTCCTCAGCGGCAATGAAAAGCGGATCTACCACTATCTGCTGACCTTGTTGGGCAACGACAGCGACGCCAGCGATGTCGTGCAGATGGTTTTCATCTCGTTTTACGAGCACATCGACCGCGTGGAGGAAGCAACTGCCCTGTCCTACGTTTACCGCATCGCCTACAACAAAAGCATGACCTTTCTCAAACAAAAAAGCCGCTACGTGAGCCTCGAACCCCAATCCTTTGAGCATCTTCCGGACACCAACCCGCCCGGGCCGGAGCCGGATTACAAACCTTTGCACGCGGCGATCAGGGAACTCCCTCCCCGCCTGGCCAGCGTGATCCAGCTCCAGTATTTTGAAAAGCTCAGCTACAAGGAGATGTCCGAACAGCTGGGGATCAGCGTGAAGGCGGTCGAATCCTTGTTGGTGAGGGCGAAGAAAATACTGCGGAAAAAATTGTTGAAGGATAGAAGCGAAGGAAGAGTATAGACTATGAAAAACGAACACAGGGTGGCCCCCGAGGCACCCCAAAAGAGGAACCCATGAGATGCAGCAAGGCACAACGCCAGATCGGACTCAAGCTCGACCATGAGCTGAAGCAGGGTCACGCCCTGGAGCTGCATCTTCAAGGCTGCGCCGCCTGCCGCGCCTATCAGGCCGAGGCCGCCCGGCTCCAGACCATCCTGCGCAACCAGCCCCAGGCCGAATTTCCCGGCTGGCTGCACCACCGCATCATGGACCAGGCCGCCCAGCACGACCGCAAACGCGTCCACCTGAAACACAGCTTCAGATTGCAAACCATCCCCGCCCTCGCCGCCATCGCGCTCAGCCTGGTAATTGGCGTGGCGATCGGAAAAACCGCCTACCGCAACGTGAACCCCCTGCCCGAGAACGCGGCGGAAGTATATTCGCGGCAAAACACCGCCAACGAAAATCAGGAGCTGGCCGTTTTCGGCGAAAGCTCCGTTTCCGGTGACCTGTTTTAGGTGAGGAAACCATGAGCAAACGCCTGCTGACCATACTCCTTTTCGTCTCGCTGTTTCTGAACGCCGGGATCATCGGCGGCATGATCGTGATGGGAGTTTTCCGCCACAACCACATCACCCACCACTACCAGCCCGAAGGACCCGCCCCCCGGGATCGTGACCGGGGCGGCATCCGCGACATTCCCGAACTCAACGACCCCCAGGTGATCGCCCTGCGCGACAGCTTCCGCTCCATCAAAAAGGAACTTTTGCGTGAACTGGCCAAAGACCCGGTCGACGAGGCCAAGATCAACACCATCATAGAGAAGTCCATCGGCGCGCAAAGCAATATGGAGCGTGCCCTGGCCCACAAACTTTTGGAACACAGAAAAACCCTCAGCGCCGCCGAGGCCAAAGAACACTTCGACGGCCGCCTGGATCGTATGAACAGATACGAAGAAAGAAGAAACAACAGGAGAGAAAACCAATGAAAAAAATCGCCCTTGTCTCGATAACCATCCTGATGCTGATCGGCATGCTGGCAGCCCAGGGAAAAGACTACCCCCAGATGTCCAGAAAACCCGGCGCCTGCGGCCCCGGCCGCGATGCCAGGATGGCCCCCCGCCCCGAATGGGACGGCACCTCCATGGACATGCTGAAACAGCTCAACCTCACCAGCGCCCAAACCCAAAAGCTCACCCAACTGCAAACCTCGCAGCAGAAAGCCATGAACACCATCAACGCCGAGATCGAGAACATCGAGATCGACCTCAGGCAGGCCCTTAAGAACGATGACTTCCCAGCTGCCAAAAAGCTCAACGACCAGCTCCACGAAAAGAAACGCGTCAAAGCCAACTACCGCATCGACCACCGCGAACAGATCATGAAAGAGCTCACCCCCGAGCAGAAAGACAAATTTCAACCCATGTTCATGGAACGCCAATACGGAAACTGCAACGGCAGCAAGAACCCCATGCCCAAAGCCCTCAACGAAATGGATCCCGTGCAGCTCCACCGCCATGCCCGCCAGAGAATTGATCAGGACTGCCAGGACTGCCAGGACTGCAGTAAAACAGAAAAAACTGACAAGTAGGTTCCATCCCCCTCCTCAGTAAAGATAGATAAGCGCCGGGTTTTACCACCCGGCGCTTCTTTTGGCTTTCAAGAAATGAGGCGCGCGACACGGGGCACTCTTTCAAACCACGTGGGTTTGGCGCGGTCCCAAGGATCCAGCCCGGAAAGCTTTACCCACCAAGTATGAAAGGGAGCCCGGAAAATCTTCCGGGCTCCCTGGTTCAGATGATCACTTGATCATGCTGATCTTCATGACCTGGTTTGAAAGACCGCACATCAGATGCACATAATAGATGCCGCTGCCGGCGGTTGCCCCAAACTCGTCGGAGCCGCTCCAAACCACTGAATGATATCCCGCTTGTCGCGTATCATCCACCAGTGTTTTCACCAGGTGTCCCCTGGCATCGTAGATCACGATTCGCACCGGGGCCGACTCATGCAACGCGTAGCGGATAGTAGTCTCCGGATTGAAGGGGTTGGGATGGTTGCCAAGTAATTCTGTGGCGGCGGGTGTCTGCCCGGGATCATTGTTGGCAACCCATGTTATCGAAAATGAACCATCACTTGTATCAGAAACGAATGGATCAGATACGTCGCTGATTTTTATAAAGTAGTTGCTTCCCACAGGCAGGAACTGCGGGATGGTCCAGTTATGTGATCCCGCGGAGGCTGATACTGAACTGCTGGGAGTGGAAACCACACTGCTGCCATCGAGAAGTTCTATCCTGACATTGCCGGAAACACCGGATGCTGTCCAGTTGATTGTATGAGTAGACCCGGCCAACCAGTTTTCACCTCCGTTGGGGGAGGTCACCGTGATCGAGGACGGGTTCGAGATCGTGAAGTAGTTATCGCTCTCATCATAGACGGAGGGATTGGACAGGCTGGTGATCCTGATCTTGTAGTCAGTTCCCGCCGTCAGGCTCGTGGGTATGGTCCAGTTGTATGTGCCGGCGGAGGCCGATACTGAACTGCTAAGGGTGCAAACCACGCTCCCGCTCTTCAG
>JAGOIS010000099.1 GCA_017995495.1 Candidatus Cloacimonadota bacterium | reverse complement strand
CAGAATCACATTGGTCTCGGAGGGAAATTGAAGCTGCTCAAGCCTGAGTTCCATTCTGCAAACCTCATTTTAGCTTATCTCGGCAATTATTTCCGCAGGCAGAGCCTTGTCAAGCTAAATCTGGCCAAAACCGCCTGGCCCTCGCGATCAATACGGAATAAATACGGAATCAATACGGATTTCATCCGTATTGATTCCGTATTTATTCCGTATTGATACCGTGCTGGAAAGGAAAATGCGGCGGGCGATCATTTGCCCTGTTGTCCCTGAAACCAGCGAAAGTAGCTTGGGATTCGGACTCTGCGGACCCTTTGATTTTCGCCACGGGGGAATGCCGCGCCACTCCAGCCGCGCCGCCTCTGCTGAATTGTTTGCGCCAGTTCAAGAGACGGCAGCCCCTTTTCCAAACCAGGTTTTTCGCTCAACTCCCCCCAAGAATGAAAGAGACCCTTTTATTTCCCAGCCCGAATTTCCGCTTGACAATAATTCATGCCTCAGGTTAACATGAACTTAACACCCATCGGGAAGTAAACCATGGATATGACATTACCAATGGTAAAAGCATTTTTTCTTGTCCCGCGTGCCGGTTCTCGGCCCGGGGCCAGGGTTTTAGGGCCCAGGGACTGGCGCCGGGCGACGCCAGACAGAGTAAAAATCCACTCACAGAACCACCATCAAGGAGCATAACATGAACAAAACTGTTGTTTTCCCCGCGCCTTACATTTTTACGCAAAGCTTGAACGCCAGCGTCCGCACGCTTAAGAAATCAATTTCTTCCCCAGATCCACAAGTTACCAGTCATTTTAGTAAATGAGGTATATCATGAAATCAAACACATTACGGGTTTTGATCCTGAATACATTGTTAACCGGGCTTATGGTGGCAGGCTGCCACAAACCGACGGATCCAGATCAGGTGTCCAAGCCGGTCTTCAGTCCTGCCGGAGGCACTTATGAAGGAGTGGTTGACGTTGGCTTAACCACAACCACCCCGGGCACGACGATCCGGTACACCACCGACGGCAGCGACCCCAACACCAATTCTTCCGTATACTACAGCCCAATTCACGTTACACAAGCCACAACCCTGAAAGCCATAGCCTACGGAAGCGGCCTGCAGGACAGCGCCATCGCCACCGCGAGCTACACCATAACCTTGGAACCCTCTGAAATGCTGTTTGTCCACGGAGGCAGCTTCAATCCCGCATTCTCTTACACGGTAACTCTATCCTCATTTTACCTTGGCAAATATGAGGTAACCCAGGCGGAATACCAAGCCGTGATGGGGACAAATCCTTCAATTTCTGGCGGTAATCCCAACCGTCCGGTGGAGATGGTCTCTTGGTTCAAAGCCATCGAATACTGCAACCGGCGCAGTATTATGGAAGATCTGTCACCCTGTTACAGCTACCTCACTTACGGAACAAATCCGGACAACTGGCCCTCCGGGTGGAACATCGATTCATATAACGCTACAAACATTACCTGCGCCTGGAGCGCCAACGGCTATCGCCTGCCCACGGAGATGGAATGGATGTTTGCCGCCAAAGGGGGCAACCAGAGCCAGGGTTACACCTATAGCGGCAGCAACTATAGCTATGATGTAGCTTGGTACTTCGGTAACTCCGGCGGGAGGACCCACGATGTTGGCGAAAAAGCAGCGAACGAGCTTGGCACCTTCGACATGAGCGGCAATGTGTGGGAATGGTGCTGGGACATATATGGAGATTATCCCACTGGTTCTTATATTGATCCGACGGGTCCAGATGGCGGGTCGTCACGTGTGAAGCGCGGCGGCAGCTGGGGCAATAGTGCCGACGGCTGCACCGTTAGGAGTCGGGACTACGGCGGTGCGGATGGCGGCAGCTCCACCAATGGCTTCCGCGTCTGCATGGCTATGAATTGATCGATTCTTGGCTCTGGGCCTTTGGCAATGCGCGTAGCGCAGCATTCCGATGCTGCGGAAAGAGAGGACTTTGTTTTTATCAATTTCGCATAGCCGGCATCATGCAAACCTAACTCACCACATCATACCGCATGAGTCTTTCAGCCCGCCAGGTTGGCAGCCGCTTTTAAGATTGCTTTGAGCTGAATTACTCCTGCTAAACTGGGCTGAATGACTCCTGCGAACCTAATGCGCCACATCGGTGCTGGCCCGCGTAAAAAGGGGTGATGTTTGTGTGTGCGAGCGGTTCCGTTCAACGCGATGTCTCCGCTCCCTCACTATCTTTCTGCCGCCCTCCGGGCTGATTTTAGGGGGAACAATTTCACCCGCTTGATGGGAAAGACAGCCAGATAAAAGAGCGGACCAAAGTGCTGAAGGTTCGCCTCAGGCGCTTTGGTCCGCGCGGGTGCGGAGTTGGCTTCAGAGCAGGTGCAGGCGCTGAATGATCAGCCGCTCGCGGTGCTCACGCCAGGTTTTGAGGATACGCATGGCGATCTCCTTGTTAAGTTGGGTCCAGGACCCCGGGTTGGTTAAACTTGTGGCTGCCGGCCGGGTGTTTTCCCTTTCTTCGCAGCGCGTCTGAAAGTTGGTGGCGTGGGATGTCGGATTGTTCATTTCTCGTCTCCATGCAAGTGTCTTTACCTATCTCTAACGTGCAGCCGCGGGGAAGTGTTGGGATTTTTTTGTTGTGAACGGTAAAAAACAAGAGCCCCGCCAACGGCGGGGCACTTATGCAGTTGTGAAGATGGACGGGATCAGAAGGAGTAGGTGGCCACGTTCTCGATCACGATATCGAAAGCGGGGGGAACTTCCTCCTCATCTTCTTCCCTGGAGTTGATGGAGCCTTGATCCCGGCGCAGTTTTCCCTGCAGGATGCTGGCCAGATCGCGGCTGGCGGTGATCTGGCCGTAGTTGTCCAAGACGGCGATCTTCGCGGCCGCGGTTTCGAGGCTCACATCTTCGTCGAATTCCAGCACTCCGTTCACCAGCAGCAGCGTGCCTTCGGGCAGCGATTCCAGGCGGGCCTGGGTGATGTGCTGCTCCGAAGTTACGAGGGTCAGTTTTCCCGGTTCGTAGGGAATGCCGTGGCTGCCTGAGAAGAGGCGGGAAGCCATTTCCCGCATCACGTTTTGGGGAAAGTAGAGGGTGCCGGCTTCGAAGCGCACGTCCTTTTCCCGGATGATGTCTTCGGTGAATTCCTCGTCCAGGATCAGCAGCCCGGGGCAGGATATGGTGTTTTTGTTCACGGTCATCACGGTGAAGGCGTCGAGGCGGGTGCCGCCGGGAACATAATGATAATCTGAGCGGATGATGCGCACGCGGGTCTGTTCCGACGCGGCGAGCACCTTGCGCAGCATCTCCTCCTGGCTGAGGTCGCAGGTGACGCCGCCCATCACCTTGATACTGGATATCTTGCGGACAAAGAGCTCCGGGTCCAGGTCTTCAGCCAGGGTCAGGTTTCCGGCCAGGCTCAGTTTGGTGCCGTCTTCCAAGGCTTCCAAATAGGCATTGGTGAGGTTGATCTTGCCCACCCTGCCCAGCACTTTGGTGCCGTCGCAGGGAATGGTTGTGACGGGGCCGATGATGTCTTTGGCGATCGCCATGAAAACCCCGTGCAGGTGTTCTGGCACCGAAGCCGGCCCGATCAGGCAGAGCCCGGCCAGTTTTGACTGTAGGAGCTCGGGAGTGAGTTCGCAATCCAGGCTCAGGGGCCCGGTTATGCAGTATTTCAGAGGCCCGGGAGCTTCCTGAAGCATGTTTCGCGTGATCTCCAGCGGTCCGGTGTGCAGCCGGTAATCATCATCAAGTTCCAGCATTTTACCCACGTTGAGCAAGCTGACCTTCATCAGTTCCGCCTTGGTGGCGGGATTTACCACGATACAGCCGATATTCACCATTTTGCCGATCCCGGCGATCTGCTCCGGGGTGGCTTTACGGGCATCCAGGATGCCGATGTTGCGCATCAGAGTAGACATCTTTCCTCCTTATCACTCTGTTCGATCAAAGTTCTTAGCTTGTCTAGCCCCAGCTTCAGGCGCCAACGCACCGTTCCTTCCGGTATCCCCTTGTCCTCGGCGATCTGGCGGCTGTTGCAGCCCAGCCAGTATTTTTGGTAAACCAACTCCCTTTCCAAGGAAGGCAGTTTTTCCAACTGTGCTTCCAGTTGATACTGGACCAGGGCGGAAGGCATCGCGGGTTCGCGCATCGGCACACTGAGGCGCTCCAGTTTGCGGTGGCGGCAGATGTCCAACCAGCGGTTCTTGAGCACGGTGAAGAGCCAACTGCGCTGTTTCTGTTCGCTGAGTCCGGACAGCAATTGTTGAAAGGTGATGCATTTTAGCCAGGTGTCCTGCAGCAAATCATGGGCGTCGTCCTCGTCACGCGTGAGCTGCAGGGCGAAGTTCAACAACGCCCTTTCGTGCAAGCGGACAAATTCGTCGAGGTCGATCATGAGTCGCTCCCAGGTTTCCTTCTACCTAACCAACGAACAGAGGAGACCAAGTGTTGGTAAAATCTTTGTTCGAAGCCAAAATACCGGGGCGGGGGATTGTGTGTCAACCCCAAAATATGGGGGATTGATCTTCCTGAGAAGCCGGGCGGGAAAAAACTGGACAAATATGGCTGAGTATCAGAAAAGGTCAAAAACCAATTTTTCAGGCAGGTCAGACGATGAAAGAAAACTCCGCCGAAAACCCGCGTGCCGCTTCGGTTGGCGCGTACAGCCATAACCGCGTCAGCTTCTGGTTGAACGGAAAACCCCTGCTTGCTGAAATTCCGCCGGCCCAGACCACCCTGGAATTTTTGCAGCAGACCCAGCAACTTTGGGGCACCAAGTGCAGCTGCAACGAAGGCGACTGCGGCGCCTGCACGGTTGTGGTGGCCTCGCCGCGGGAAGGCCTGATCTTCTATGAAGCGGTCACTTCCTGCCTGTACAACACTGCCAAGCTGCAGGGCAAACACCTGATCACCGTTGAAGGCCTGGGTACTCCGGACCGGCTGCATCCCATCCAGCAAAAGATGCTGGAACATCATTCCACCCAGTGCGGCTACTGCTCGCCGGGTTTTGTGATGAGCCTGTTCGCGTTGCTGGCGATGAAGCCGCATCCCTCCGAAGAGGAGATCCTGAGCGCGCTGGAGGGCAACCTCTGCCGCTGCACCGGTTATGAAAGCATCCTTGCCGCCGCGCGTGACCTGGCCCAAAACCATGATCAGCAACAAATTGTGCCAGACTGGTGCCGTGAGGTGGAGCCAAGTTTGTTTTCATTTTGCTCCAAACCAGAATACACCAAAAAGACAGGGTCGAAGCTGCGCCATTGCCAGAGCTACCTCCTGCCCCAAAACCTGGAGGAATTGGCAGAGCTGACCTCTGCTGAGCGGGAATGCGCCTTCATCTCCGGCGGAACGGACATCATGGTGCAGATGAACGTGCAGCGCAAGAGCTTCCCGCTTTTGATCGACCTGAGCGCCATCAACGGTCTGGACCTCATCTCCTTCACCCGCGAGGGGATCAGGATCGGCGCCAACGTGAGCTATACCATGCTGCTGCAATCCGGGATCATCAAGACCGATCTGCCTGTGCTGCATGAGCTTGTGCGGCACATTGCCTCCACCCAGATCCGCAATTTTGCCACCCTGGCCGGCAACATTGCCAACGCCTCGCCGATCGGGGACACCCTGCCCTTGCTGCTGGCCCTGGATGCCTCGCTGGAGCTTTTTTCCTCAGCGGGGGTGAGGCGCGTTGCGCTGGCGGAATTCTATCTGGACTACCGCAAAACCGCCTTGAAGACCGGCGAGATCATCTCGGCCATAGTGATCCAGCCGCCCCGGCGCGATGCCTTTTTGAGAGCCACCAAAGCCGCCAAGCGCAAGGCGGTGGATATTTCTTCGGTGGTGACGGCGGTGCTGATCGAAACTGAAGACGGCAGGGTGAAAACAGCCCGCCTGGCCGCTGGAGGCGTGGCCGGGGTGCCCAAACTTTCGGTGCGGTTTCTCAA
>JAGOIS010000098.1 GCA_017995495.1 Candidatus Cloacimonadota bacterium | reverse complement strand
ATCATTATGAAGAGTGAATCAGACAGTCCGTTAAGCCGGATCAGGAATATCGGCATCATGGCACACATCGATGCGGGTAAAACCACGACCACCGAGCGGATCCTGTTTTACACGGGATTTTTGCACAAGATGGGCGAGGTGCACGACGGCAACGCCTTCACGGACTGGATGGAGCAGGAACGCGAACGGGGCATCACCATCACCTCCGCCACGGTGACCTGCGTTTGGAAGGACACCCGGATCAATATCATCGACACTCCCGGGCACGTGGATTTCACCGCCGAGGTGGAACGCAGCCTGCGCATCCTGGATGGCGCGGTGGGCGTTTTTTGCGCCGTGGCCGGAGTGGAGCCCCAATCCGAAACGGTCTGGCATCAGGCCGATCGTTACAAGGTGCCGCGCCTGGCCTATGTGAACAAGATGGACCGTCCCGGGGCAGATTACGACAGGGTGATAGACATGATCCACGAGCGCCTGACCCCGCTGGCAGTGGCGGTGAACATCCCCATCGGGAGGGAGGATTCCTTTGAGGGCGTGATCGACCTGATCACGATGAAAGCCTGGCTCTTCGATCCCCTCACCAAGGGCAGCGAAGTGCAGTTGAAAGACATTCCGGAAGATCTGGCGGAACACGCAGCCGAACAGCGCAACGCCTTGCTGGAAAGCGTGGCGGAATTTGATGATGAATTGCTGGCCGCCTATCTGGACGGCGGTGACATTCCGGCGGAACTGATCCGGCGCGCCATCCGCCGGGGCACCATCGACGGCAGCTTCATCCCCGTGCTCTGCGGCTCCTCGCTCAAAAACAAAGGTGTGCAGCTGCTGCTGGACGGCATCCGGGATTTTTTGCCCTCCCCGCTCGAAGTACCACCCTGCGAAGGATACGACGCCCAAACCGGGGCCGCCGTCTGCCTCGAACCCGATCCCCACGCGCCTTTTGTGGGCATGGCGTTCAAGGTCCAGACGGACAAATATGTGGGCAAGCTGGTGTATGTGCGCGTGTATTCCGGCACCCTGAAAAAAGGAGCCTCCTTTTACAACCAAAGCAACGGCAAACGCGAACGCGTGGCGCGGATCCTGCAGATGATGAGCAACCGCAAGCACGATCTGAACGAACTCCACGCCGGCGATATCGGCGCCTTTGTGGGCTGCCGCTTCCTGTCCACCGGCGACACGATCACCGACGGGAACCTGGATATCCAACTCAGCCGGATGAACTTTCCGGACAGCGTGATCTCCATCGCCATCGAACCCCGCACCAAGGCGGACCAGGAAGCCATGAGTGAAGCGCTGTCGCACCTCGAGGAAGAAGACCCCACCTTCCGCGTGAGCACGGACAAGGACACCGGCCAGACCCTCATCTCCGGGATGGGGGAATTGCACCTGGAGATCATCGTGGACAGGCTGCGCCGGGAATACGGGGTGACGGCCAACGTTGGCAATCCGCAGGTTTCCTACAAGGAAACCATCACCCGCGCCGTGGAGTGCGACGAGACCTTCATTCGCGACATGAACGGCAAGGGAAACTACGCCCGGGTGAAATTCCATCTCTCTCCGCTGCAGCCGGAAGAACTGCCGGATGGGGAGAAAAACCTCTTTGTCAATTCGGTGAGCGCGGAAAAGATACCCCCAGAATACCACAAGCCGATCGAAGAATCCGCCCTGAACGCCCTCAACGACGGTCCGCTCATCAGCGGGAACATGGAAAGGGTGAAGATCGAACTCATCGACGGCGATTTCAACCCTGTGGATTCCAATGAACTGGCTTTCCGCATCGCGACCTCGATGGCCATCGGCAAAGGCCTGCGGGAAGCGGCGCCGGTGATCATGGAACCCCTGATGCTGCTTTCCGTGATCAGCCCGGACGACTTTGTGGGGGATATCATCGCGGACGTCAATGCCAAACGCGGCCACATTTCCGTGCTGCGCCGGCACAATGAATTTCAGCAGGAGATCGTGGCGGAAGTGCCTCTCTCGGAACTCTTTGGCTACTCCACCCGGATCCGCTCCCTCAGCCAGGGACGGGCGGTTTACTCGCTGGAATTCCGCAAATACGAGATCAGCCCCGCCCAGGTGCAAAGCGCCGTTCTGAAGCGCATCCGGGGTTACGGGGAATAATGTTCTTGACAGGGGCGGAGCAGGGCGTAAAAATGCGCTTGAGGAAAAGATGGATCAAAGAGGATGGTTATGAATATTGATTTGACCTTTTCAGGTGACCGGGCCTTGATGGTGGTGGAGGGTTTTTTAAACAGCGACAATGCCAGTATCCTGCAGGAAAAGCTGAACGAGGTGCTGAAATCGGAAACCCGCTTTCTGGACATCGACCTTTTTGAATGCAAGAACATCAGCAGCATCGGCATCGGCAAACTGCTCCTCTTTTACAAGGATTTCATCGGCAAAGGCGGGGAAATTGAGGTCGTTCGCAGTTCGGACCCCATTTACGAACTTTTCACCATGCTCAAGCTGAACCAACTCTTCATTGTAAATCTGGAATGAGCACCAAAGCCCCAAGCATCCTGATCGTTGACGACAGCCCCGAGATCGTGGAGGGTATCGGGACCCTGCTGGTCGCGCACGGATACCGGGTGAACACCGCCCTGAGCGCCAGCGAAGCCCTGCGCAAACTGCACAAATCCATCTATGAAATAGTGGTTTGCGACATTGAGATGCCTGGCATGAGCGGGCTGGAATTTTTGGAGAAGATCCGCCATGATGGACCCAATCAGGAAGTGATCCTGATGACGGGATATCTGGAACAGGAATACTTCATCCGCGCCATCCGCCTCGGCGCCGCGGATTTTATCAGCAAACCCATCGAGACCCAGCACCTGCTGAAATCCATCGAGGCCATCATCTCCCGGGCCAATGCCCGCCGCAGAAAGGACAAGCTGCTGGGAAGCTTTGAGCGGGCGGAATTCAGCTGCGTGATCGATCCCCACCTGTTTTCCGGCACAGGGGTCACCAAGATCCTCAATCCCATCCTGTTTGACAACCTGGAACTGCCCCACGATACGATCAGCGATCTGCTCACCTGCGCCGACGAAATGCTGCAAAACGCCTATATCCACGGCGTGCTTGAACTCACTGACGCGGAAAGGTTGTGCGAGCGGGACCAGCTGAAAGAGATCATCGCGGAAAAATTGCATCAGCCGCAAATCTGCTCTCGCAGGGTGCGCTTTTCCCTGGCCTTGGACAAGGACAATGAGGCCATCATCATCAGCGTGGAGGACGACGGCCAGGGCTTCGACCATGAGGCCTGGCTGAAGCTGCTGAGAGAAGATGACAAGCTGAGCCTGAGAGCCCATGGCCGGGGTCTCGCGATGCTTTATTTCCTTTCGGACAAGCTGGAATTCGCCAACGGCGGCCGCAGTGTGAGGGTGCTGCGCAGCCTCAGAAATCACCGGAACTCCAAGGCATGACCCTGGCCGAAATCCTGGGCGGCCTGGCGCGGGAAGAAACCGGATCCGCGGACGTGGCCTATCTGCTGGCCGGATTGCTTGAATGTCCGCTGCCCCAACTGCCGCTGCTGCGGGAGCGTGAACTGGATCCGGAACTTCAAGGGCGCCTGGATCGTTCCCTGGCCCGGCTGAGGGCAGGCGAGCCGCCGCAATACATTTTGGGCAGGGCTTGGTTTTGGGGCCTTGAGCTGAACGTCGATCCCCGCGTGCTGATCCCCAGGCCGGAAACCGAAGGCCTGGTGGAGATGGCGCTCGAGCTGATCCAACTTCGGGGCCGGATCCTGGAAATTGGCACAGGCAGCGGCGCCATCGCCATCGCGCTGAAAACCCAACGCCCAGATCTCGTGCTGACGGCTGTGGACATCAGTCCCGCTGCCCTGGAAGTCGCCCGCGGAAACGCCGCCCTACATTCCGCCGATATTGATTTCGTGGAGGCGGACCTCTTCCCGCCGGGTGAAAACCGCTTTGACCTGATCATCAGCAATCCGCCCTATATCGGAGATGCCGAATATTGGGACCTTGAGCCGGGCGTGCGTGATTTTGAGCCCCGGCAGGCCTTGCTGGCGGCGGAGGATGGCCTCGAGTATTATCGCAAGGTGTTGTCTCGGACAGGTAATTACCTTTCAGACAAGGGGATGCTGCTCTTTGAACATGGGGCCGGCCAGCAGGATGGGATCATCGCTCTGGGCAGAGCTGAGAACATGTGCTGCTTTCTGGCAAGGCAAGACCTGGCGGGACGGGACCGTTATCTGGGATTCCGGCAAAATGACGCATGATCTTGCGGCTCATCCACCTGCCTCTGATTTGACACAAAGGAATAACTATGGATAGATTCATTATTGAAGGAACTCGGGAATTGAGCGGCACCATCCAGGTGAGCGGCGCCAAAAACGCCATTCTGCCAGCGATGGCAGCCTGCCTGCTCGCCCCCGGAAAATCCGTGCTGCGTAATGTTCCCAGCCTGATCGACCTGAAAACGATGGCCCATCTGCTGCGGGTCTTGGGTGCCCGCGTGGTCTATGAAAACGGGATGATGTCGATCGATTCCCGGGACGTGTTGTATAACGAAGCGCCCTACGAACTGGTGAGCAAGATGCGCGCCTCCATCTACGTGCTGGGACCCCTTCTGGCCCGGCTGGGCGAAGCCCGGGTCTCGTTTCCGGGCGGCTGCGCGATCGGCACCCGGCCTGTGGACCTGCATCTGAAGGCCATGGAAGCCCTCGGCGCCAGCATCGAGATCGAACACGGCTACATTCACGCCAAGTCCGGTCAGCTCACCGGAGCGGACATCCATTTCGAGAAATCCAGCGTGGGCGCCACCATCAACGCCCTCATGGCCGCCGTGCTGGCCAAAGGCACCACGCGAATGTTCAACGCCGCCATGGAACCGGAGGTGGATTCCACCATCGATCTGCTGAACAAGATGGGCGCCAGGATCACTGGCCAGGGCAGCACCACCCTCACCATCGAAGGCGTGGACGAACTTTTCCCGGTGGAAATGCCGATGATCGCCGACCGCATTGAAGCGGGGACGTTCCTGATCGCCGGGGCTCTGAGCACCAAACCGGTGACGGTGGCCAACTGCCAGCCGGAGCATCTGGGCATCCTGCTGGAAAAACTCCGGGCCGCGGGCTGCGAACTTGATGTTCAGGAAACCAGCATAACCGTGGTTCCGCCCGCCAGGATCAAGCCGGTGGATATTCTCACTCTGCCCTATCCGGGGTTCCCCACCGACCTTCAAGCCCAGTTCACCGTGCTCATGTCTTTGGCGGATGGTGCGTGTTACATCGAGGACACCGTTTTCCCGGACCGCTTCATGCACGTGGCGGAACTGAACCGCCTCCAGGCTGATATCCGCATGGAACGCAACGTGGCCCAGGTGAAGGGAGTCAAGAAGCTTAGCAGCGCGGAGGTTATGGCCACCGATCTGCGGGCCAGCGCCGCGCTTGTCCTGGCCGGCATGGTCGCGGAAGGAACCACCAGTGTTTCCCGCATCTACCACATCGACCGCGGCTACGACCGCATTGAGGAAAAGCTGAACGGCATCGGAGCCCACATCACCCGGGACAATGCCTGACGCGCGATCCTGAGCGGAGCCTGGCCAATGAACCAGGCGCCGGAGGGCGCCGCGGCAAAGCTCTGCCAACAGAACTGAGGTCAGGAAGTTAAAGCTCTGCCATGAACCTGGTTCCCAGAAGCTGGCCAAAGCTTTCCCAATCAAGCCTTTCCTGGCTGAAAACCATGAAACTGGGCTGGATCCACTTGGGATATTCACACAGGCGGGGACTGTAACGTTCCACGCGAAAGCGCGCGACTGTCTTGTCGATATGCAAGACAGTTTGAGTTTTGCCCTCACTCAGGAGTTGGAGCGAACGGCCGGTGCCGGCATCCTTCACGATCAGGTGGTGGATGGCTTCCCAGATCCGTACGGCTTCCTTTCCGGCGTCCAGGCTTTGCCAGCGGCCTTCGGAGACGGGGATCTGCATCTGGCA
>JAGOIS010000097.1 GCA_017995495.1 Candidatus Cloacimonadota bacterium | reverse complement strand
GATCTGCTCCACGATGAAGTCGTTATAGACCAAGCCCCCGCGCATGTAGATGGCGTCCACCTTGCCCTGCAAAACTGTCGCGCAGGCTCCCACTTCCTTGGCCACCTGATAGCACATCGCCTCGGTGATCAGCTTCGCTTTGGCGTCGCCAGCCTCGATCCGCTGGTTCACTTCGATACCGCTGTCCGTGCCCAGATAGGCCATGAAGCCCGCGGTTTTGGTGAGGTATTTCACCAGCTGCGGATGCGTGTATTTGCCGCTGTAAGCCAGTTCCAGCAAGTCGCCGATGGGCAGCGCCCCGGCCCGCTGCGGAGAAAAGGGCCCCATGCCCAGCAGCGCGTTGTTCACATCCACCACCCGGCCGTTTTTGATGGCGGCCACGGAGATCCCGCCGCCCATGTGCACTCCGATCAGATTGGCCTCCTCCAGCTTTTTGCCCAGTTCCTCAGCCATCAGCCGGGCGATGTAGCGGATGTTCAGCGCGTGCAGCAAGGATTTGCGCTCGATCTCCGGGATCCCCGAAACGCGCGCCAGATCTTCAAATTCGTCAACCACCACAGGGTCCACGATGAAGCCCGGAATGTTAAACTCCCGGGCGATGGCGTCGGCGATGAAGGCGCCCAGGGCGGAAGCGTGGGTGCGGCCCCAGAGAGAGGGGTCACGCAGGTCGTTCTTCATGGCCTCGTTGATCTTGAAAGTGCCGCCGGGAACGGGTTTCACCAGACCCCCGCGCCCCACCACCGCGGCCAGGGACTGCGGTGCCACCTGGTTTTCCCGCATCGCCTCCAGCACCAGCTTCTTGCGAAAATCATATTGGTCGATGATGTTGGGATAGGGCTCAAGCTCCGCCGCAGCGTGGCGCAGCGTTTTTTCAAAAACCGGTTGGTCGCCGTCGTAAACGGCGATCTTGGTGGATGTGGAGCCAGGGTTGATGGCAAGAATTAGCTGGGACATTTATCCTCCTGTCCTGAGTTTATTATCTCTTTGCAAGCTCTCCGGCCACGCTCCTTTTGTCAATCTTTTCCTCTTCCCTCCCGCGATCAATACGGAATAAATACGGAATCAATACGGATTTCATCCGTATTGATTCCGTATTTATTCCGTATTGATAATCGGGGCGAAGCGGGTTTGCTGATTTGGGTGGAGATGGCTCAAGATGGCTCAACCACAAGATCTCTAGCCTGACCCGGGTCATTGACAGGCAGCATGAGGCAAAAAAGCTGATGAAGCATGCCGCCAGGGCTGGCCGGAACAGAATGAACAAAGGCGGCAGCCGCAGCCACCGCCTTTGTAATCATGGTCTTTGAATTTGGGTTAATTCATTCAGTTACATCGGGTCAGCTTATCAAGGTAAAACCAGGAACCTCATCGTTCCCGAGGCAGTCCCCTGTTTCCAGGCCATCAGGTAGATCCCTGCCGGTAGCCGGTTTCCGGAGCTGTCCGACAGGTCCCAAACGTGTTCGGTGCCTGATTTCACAGAGATGGAGTCAATGAGCTGTCCCTTGAGGTTGTAAACCTTCAGTTCCGTATCGGAGCCGGCCTTGCCTGAAAAGTTGATCCTGGCAGAAGCGGTTGCTGGGTTGGGATACACCGTCAGGACGGGCGGCGGGGTGCCCAGATCATCACCGGTGGCCGAAGTGTAGGGCGAGAGAATGAAGTTGGCCGAACCCAGCGCGGTGACTTGGGTGCTGTTGAAATAGAAGTTGGCAGTGGAGATCTGGGTCACTGTCAGCTGGGGCCCGTTGCCAATAGCTTTGAAGCCGATCCTGAGCAGCGTGTCCGCGCCGATTATCGCGGATTCGGCGTCACAACTGACGGACAGGACTCCGGGTGTATTCACAGCCGCGCTGGGTTCCAAACCCGCGCTGAGGCTGCCCTCAGTTTGTACACCCACGAATTCCAGCTTGGCAGGATCAAAATTGATGTCAAACTGGTAATGGGTGACATTCCAAGAGGGCAACAGATAGGTGGTGCGCAGGTCCGTGACGCCGGTGCTCTGATAGGCAAGGTGCATCACATTGGTGAGGCTGATCTGGCTCTCGGCCAAGGTGGCAACCGGAGCTTCCACCTCCACCATCAGATACTGGGTGTTGGTTACGGGATCGGAATTGAGTTTCATGTCCAGAATATCGAAATAGTACTCACCCGCGTCCCTGGGCAGAAAAGTGAAGGAAGCCAGCAGGCCTCCCCCGACCAGCGGAGACGTCCCATCCCAGCTTACCATCAGGTTTCCGGGCTCTGGTTCGGTGACTGTGAAGTTACCCTTGTCAGAAATGCTGTTGGCGGTTGAGGAGGAGATATACTCGATGTTGGTGTGGTCGTAAAAGAGGGTGAACTCGTAGTGGTCCACGTTCCAGGAACCGAGGATGGGATTTGTGATGACAGTCAGAGTGAAGTTGTTTCCGGCTGTCTCCCCTCCCACCGATTCGATCTTGACGCGGGTGTTGGCGATGCTGTAGTTTTCCGGTATGGTGTTGACGATCGCTGAATTGCCATAGCTGAAATCGCTGCCGCCGGGGTTGATGGCGCCAATCAGGTAATTGCCGTTGTAGGATCCGCTCCAGCCAAAATTGAAATGATAATAGCCGTCGTCCTGATATCCATCCACCACAAAGGCGTGGCCGCCGCTGCCAAAACCGCTGTAATACACTGGGCTGCCGTTGTCTAGCTGAGCGCGCAGCAGAGTGTGCCAGTCGTCGATCGAACTGAATTCATCCAGATGTTGGATGCTGGCATCGGGATAGCGGAAATTGTTTGCCATGGCTGAGGCAGCGTAGTTGCTGCTCGCCCCCGAGCCGTCAACCGCGTAATCCATCTCCACCGCCACGCCGCAGTGATAGAGCAGGGTGGCCACGGGAATGTTTGAGGATCCCACGGAGTTTGGCATTTCGTCCCAGAGATAGGTGGTGGCGCCAAAATCGGCGCTCAGGAAGCCATAGACGGGGTGATAATAGGTGTTGCTGCCCACGCCTGTCTGCGGATGGTTCCAATATTTCATCACCATACCCATGGCGGTGGCCACGCAACCCGCGTAAACCCGTCCGCCGGGACCAGCAGCGTCCAGGGGACAGAGTTCGTTGTAGGGCCAGCCTTGATCCCAGTTTGTGGATATCAGGGGATCCATGGCGCGATCCAGCGCGGCGAAGGGCCTCGCCTCACCCGCCAGCAGGCTCTGCCAAAGTTGACGGCTTTCAGGCACATCCACCCCGGCCTCGACCAGTTTGGTCATCCGCGAGGAATAGTCTCCAACCCAGGCCAGAAATGCCGGCGGAAAATCCCGGACGTTGGAGTTCGAGCCGTCTGACCAGGCCAGCACCGGAGTCGCGTTGTCATCGGCGGAAACCAAAACGAAGCCGCCGTTTGAAAACTTTGCCAGATACAGGCTGGGCAAGGCATTTGATTCATTCGCGTAACTGGGGGCGGCGGGGCCAAAAACCCCGCTTTGATAGGCCAGCAGCTCATCCACCCAGCCGGGTCCGGACTTGGCCGATTGCACCTGGGCCAGCCAGCTATGCGCAGCGCTGGAGGCCACAGCAGGCTGAACGAATCCCGCGAACGCGGGCCATGCCAGCAAGCCGAGCACCAGGCTGAGCAGCGCTATTTTGCATATGCGTATATTTGCATTCATCTTTCCTCCACGCCCTTTATATAGCAATTTGCCAACCAGACAGAGCGTTTTTTGGCCCAGGGCAGAAAAAAGCGGGAATGAAATCCCGCCTGGTTGCTTTACGTTAACTTGGTCGTTTCGATCAGTATCTCAGATGGGCAAAGGCCCTGTTGGCTTCCGCCATCTTGTGGGTGTCCTCGCGCTTCTTGATGGAAGAGCCTTCCTTCTTGAAAGCGGCGATGAGCTCCGCGGCCAGCCGTTCAATCATGGTCTTTTCGCTGCGGGCCCGGGAATAGCTGATCAACCAGCGGAACGCCAGTGCGCGTCCGTCTTTCTCGTTCACTTCGGTGGGGATCTGATAGGTCGATCCACCCACACGGCGGGACACGACCTTCACCATCGGGCGAACATTCTCCAGAGCTGATTTGAACACTTCCAGCGGGGGTTGTTTGGTCTTTTCCGCGATGATGTCGAAAGCTCCGTAAACGATCTTTTCGGCGATGCTTTTCTTGCCTTTTTTCATCAGGCAGTTCATGAATTTGGAAACCACCACATCGTTGTATTTGGGATCCGGAAGAACCTCACGGACGACGGCTTTTTTCTTTCTTGGCATGGCTCATTCCTCCGTTTATTTCTTTTCCTTGGGGCGTTTGGTTCCGTATTTGGAACGGGAATTGACGCGTTTCTCGACTCCAGCGGAATCGAGGGCTCCGCGCACGATATGATAGCGGACACCGGGAAGGTCTTTGACACGGCCTCCGCGAACCAGCACGATGCTGTGTTCCTGCAGGTTGTGGCCTTCTCCACCGATATATGCCGTAACTTCAAATCCGTTAACCAGACGGACACGGGCGACTTTGCGCAATGCCGAGTTCGGTTTTTTGGGCGTCGTCGTGTAAACACGAGTGCATACTCCGCGCCTTTGCGGACATCCCATAAGCGCCCTGTTCTTCTTTTTCTTCTCGATCTCGGTTCTGCCTTTTCTAATCAGTTGATTGATCGTTGGCACTGATTTACCTCCATGGTATTATTATCTTTGGTTTAGAAATTGTAAAAATCCTCCGCTTCCTCATCCAGGTTATGATGGGCAAAGCGGTCGATGATCTGGGCCACTGTCTCGCCGTTGTTGACGGCTTCCTCGAGCTGGCTGTTGTAGATTTTGGTGCCGGTGCCCACAGGGATGCGGTGGCCGAGGATGATGCTTTCCTTGAGCCCTTCGAGGCGGTCTACGCGGCCCTCGATGGCAGCTTTGGTGAGCACCTTGGTGGTTTCCTGGAAGGAAGCTGCGGAGAGCCAGCTGTCGGTGAGCAGCGAGGTTTTGGTGATCCCCAGCAGCAGTTGTTCGAACTGGGCGGGGGTTTTGTCGAACTGCATGATCTCGCGGTTTTCCTTTTCCACCTGGATCTTATCCACGATGTCGCCTTCCAGGAAGGAGGTGCTGCCGCTGTCGGTGATGCGCACTTTCTTGAACATCTGGCGGATGATCACGCTGATGTGCTTGTCGTCGATCTTCACGCCCTGTTTGCGGTATATCTCCTGCACTTCGTTGAGGATCATCAGCTGGGCTTCGATGATGCCCTTCACCAGCATGTCGTGCGGGTCGAAAGGACCGTCGGAAAGGGCGTCACCGCTTTCCACGTGGTCGCCTTGGTGCACGATGATGCGTTTTCCTGAAGGGATGGAATATTTCCGGCCCGCGAGGGGCTGGCCTTTCTTGACCATGTCGCCGTCGGCCACAATGCTTTCCTGCATTGTCGGGATCGGCATCACTTTGCCGCAAAGCGGAGCTCCGGCCTTGACGTTCTCGTCGTCGTTCACGATGATCTGCATGCCCTTGGGGATGTCGTAAACCATGGGTTCCTTGGCGCCGCGTTTGGCCACGGAGACCTTTTTCACCTTGTTTTCCTCGATGAGGGTCACTTTGCCGTCTTTTTCGGCATAAACGGCCTTTTCCGGAAGGATTACCACCTGGCTCACATATTCATCCGATTGCACCAGCACTTTGCCGTCAACCGGGGCGACAATGCCGTTGGCCGGGGTGACAAAGATGTCGCGTCCAGTCTTTTTCAGTCCGCCGATGGTGACGATACCCTCGATATCGGATATCTTGGCCTTGTCCTTGGGCACGCGGGCTTCAAAAAGATCCTGAACCCGGGGCAGGCCGCCGGTGATGTCGCGCTGTTTGATTGTCATGCGCGAGGTCTGGCCCAGGATGTCTCCCGTGTGCACGAAGCTGCCATCCTCCACACGCACCACCAAGCTGGCGGGAAGGGGAACCTGCACCGCGGTGCCGTCTTCACTGACAATGCGGAACTGGGGTTGCTTTTTGCGGTCTTTGGATTCGATGATGGTGATAT
>JAGOIS010000096.1 GCA_017995495.1 Candidatus Cloacimonadota bacterium | reverse complement strand
CCCTGGACTGGCAGGACGCCCTCCATCTGGTGCACAAACGCGGTGAATTCATGATCCGGGCCAATGCCGGAACGCCTTTTGCCATGGCGGCCGTGATCGGCTTGGACGCCGAAACGGTGATCGCCGCATGCGCGCAGGTGGAATTGGATGCTGAAGAACTGGTGCGGGCGGTGAATTTCAACACCCCCACCCAAACCGTGATCTCCGGCACCGACGCCGGGGTTGCCAAAGCCGGCGAGATCCTCGCTGCCAAAGGTGCCAAGAGGGTTCTGCCGCTCATAGTGGGCGGCCCTTTCCACACTCCGCTGATCGGGCAGGCCAGCCTCTGGCTGGCAGATGAAATGGAGGGTATCGAATTCCGCGATGGCGAAATTCCAGTGCTTTCCAATGTGGACGCTGCTCCCGCCAGGTCAGGCCGGATCAGCCGGGAAAAACTGGTCAGCCAGGTCATTTCCCCGGTGCGCTGGGTGGATTGCGTGCGCGCCATGCTCGCTGACGGTGTCGGGCGCTTCATCGAGTTCGGCCCGCAAAAAGTGTTGAGCGGCATGATCAAGAACATTGACAAAGAAGCAGTGGTTTTAAATTTTGGCCGGATGGAAGAGCTGGACGATTTGCTCCTCTCTCTGAAATCATTATAATAGATGTAAGATATGGATACAGCAAAATATAACATTCAAGGCAAGACGGTGGCTATCACTGGCGCGGCCCGCGGAATAGGTTTCGCCATAGCCGAAGCCTTTGCCGCCCAGGCCGCTCACGTGGTGATCGTCGACCTGGCCCGGGAAAGCGTGGACAAAGCTGTCCAAAGCCTTGCCCAGCGAGGATTTTCCGCTTCCGGCGAAGTGGGTGACGTCACTCAGGGCGAGGCCATGGAGGCTGTTTTTGCCTCGATCGTGGAAAAGCGTGGCGGGATCGACTGCCTGGTGAACAATGCCGGCGTCACCCGCGACAATCTGCTCCTGCGCATGAAGCAGGAGGAGTGGGACCTGGTGCTTAAGATCAATCTCACCGGCACCTTCATCTGCACCCAAAAGGTTTTCAAACACATGATGAAGGCGCGGAGCGGCTCGATCATCAACATTGCCAGCGTGATCGGCATGATGGGCAATGCCGGCCAGGCCAATTACGCCGCTTCCAAGGGCGGCATCATCGCCTTCACCAAAAGCTGCGCCAAAGAATTTGCCTCCCGGGGCGTGAGGGTAAACGCCATCGCCCCCGGTTTCATAGAAACAGAAATGACCGCCACCCTCCCCGAGGATGTGGTGGCCGCCTATGCCAAAGCCATCCCCCTGCAGAAAATGGGCACCCCGGCCGATGTGGCCAGGCTCTGCCTGTTTCTCGCGGCTGATGACAGCTCCTACATCACCGGCCAGACCATCGCCATCGACGGCGGCCTGACCATGCACTAAACGCGTTGAACGGGAAACCATTCAATATAGAGATACCCCAACTTCAATAAACATAGGAGGAATAATGGATATTGAAGCCAAAGTCAAACAGATCGTGATGGACAAACTCGGTGTGGAAGAATCTCAGATCGTTCCCTCCGCCAACTTCATCGAAGACCTGCGCGCCGATTCCCTGGACACAGTGGAACTGGTGATGGCATTTGAAGAAGAATTCTCGATCAACATCCCTGATGAAGATCAGGACAAGCTCCGCACTGTCGGACAAGCCATCGACTACCTCAAGGAAAAGCTGGCTTAAAACCAAAACCAAGCGAATCAATCCTGATAGCTTATGTTATCAGGATTGATTCCACCCTTTTTTATCCCAAAACTTCTAACCATGCCGGCAGGATCGGGATTTTTTGGTCCGGGCATAACTGGAACATGAGGAAGCAGATATGAAAAAACGCGTGGTAATCACCGGCATGGGTGCTCTGACCCCGGTGGGAAACAACCTGGCGGAAACATGGAACAGCCTGGTCAACGGAGTTTCCGGCGTGGACACGATCACCAGTTTTGACACCTCCGCGCTGAGCGTGAAGATCGCCGCCCAGATCAAGGATTTCAAGGCGGATGAGCATTTTGACCCGAAGGAAGCCCGTAAAATGGACGCCTACACCCACTACGCCCTGGTGGCGGCGCGGGAAGCGATCCGGGACGCCGGCATCGACCCCGCCGTGCAGAACGGCAAGCGCGTGGGTGTGATCACCGGAGTCGGCATCGGCGGCATCTACACCTTTGAGGAAGAGACCATTAAAAGCCATGTGCACGGCCCACGCCGCATCAGCCCGTTCTTTATCCCCAAAATGATCTCCAACATCGCGGCCGCCCACATTGCCATCGAACATGGTTTCAAAGGCCCCAATTTCAGCATCACCAGCGCCTGCGCCAGCGCCAATCACGCCATCGGAACAGCCTTCCGCACCATCCAGTATGGCGACGCCGACATCATCATCAGCGGCGGCGCCGAGGCGGGCGTAACCTCCCTGGGCATGGGCGGATTCTGCGCCCTGAGAGCGCTGTCCACCCGCAACGACGATCCCAAAGGAGCTTCCAGGCCCTTTGACATAGGGCGGGACGGCTTTGTGATGAGCGAAGGCGCCGCTTTTCTGGTGCTGGAGGAATTGGAACACGCCAAGGCCCGCGGGGCCAGGATCTACGCGGAATTGGTCGGCTACGCCGCCACCGACGACGCCCACCACATCACCGCGCCCCTGGAAGACGGCTCCGGCAGCGCGGATGCCATGCGGGGAGCCATTTCTGACGCCGGCCTGCAACCCTCGGACATCCAATATGTGAACTCCCACGGCACCTCCACTCCGCTCAACGACAAGGGCGAAACAATCTCCCTGAAAAGCTGTTTCGGCGATCATGCCTATAAACTGAAGATCAATTCCACCAAATCCATGGTCGGACACATGCTGGGCGCCGCCGCCGGGATCGAGGCCATCGTCTGCGTGAAGACCATCGAGACCGGGATCCTGCATCCCACCATCAACCTGACCGATCCGGACCCGGATTGCGACCTGGATTACGTGCCCCTCACCGCGCAAAAATTCGAGGTCACGAACGCCCTTTCCAATTCCCTCGGCTTCGGTGGACACAACTCCGCCATCGTGGTCAGAAGATACGTCTGAGCCCCTCAACCCGGTTTGGGGCAAGATGGTGGGAAATGCCAGTCTGGATGAACTGAGGCAAGATTGAACAAGATCATTGGCAAGATCGTTGAGTATTTCAACGGCAAAAAGATATCAGAGCAATATCCCAAGTGGGAAAAGAGCCTGGCCCAACTGCAAAAAAAGATCGGATACAACTTTCACGACCTCACCCTACTCAAGGCCGCGCTCACCCACAAGAGCTATCTGCGCCGCAATTTTGGCGACCACAAAACACCCTCTCCCTTTGAACGGATGGAGTTTCTGGGCGATTCCATCCTCGGCTTCATCGTCTCCAAAGAGCTGTTTGCCCGCCACCCCGACGCTCAGGAGGGAAAACTCAGCAAACTCAAGTCCAAGATAGTTTCCGAAACCTACCTCACCCTCAAAGCCAACACTCTGGATCTGGGCAAACATCTGCTGCTCAGCCCTGAGGAACAGCAGTCCGGCGGCGCCAAAAAACCCTCCATCCTCAGCGACACAGTGGAAGCCCTGATCTGCGCCATCTATCTGGACAGCGGGATCGCTTCCGCCACCCGCTTCATCAAAACCCAGATCCTCACGGACTACGAGACCACCGTCACCCGCAACGAGCTGGTGAACTACAAGAGCATCCTGCAGGAACATCTGCAATCCCACAGTGAGGAACCACCCCGCTACGTAACCATCGCCGAGGAAGGTCCGGAACACAACAAAACCTTTGTGGTGGAAGCCCGCCAGAAAAACGACCTGCTCGGACGCGGCAAGGGAAACACCAAAAAACAGGCCCAGCAGGAAGCCGCCCGCGCCGCCTGCCAAAAACTTGGGATTTGATTCTTCCGAATCCCGGTTCGCCCCCGCGATCAATACGGAATAAATACGGAATCAATACGGATGAAATCCGTATTGATTCCGTATTTATTCCGTATTGATCATGGGAGGGAGGCTGGGGAAAATGGCTCTTCTTTTAGGCTCAAGTTCATTTATGGTGGGCTTACAGCCGTCATGCCAGCGCAGGCTGGCATCCAGTTCTTGAGCGTGTTACGCCAGTCGTAGCGCAGCATTCCAATGCTGCGTCCTGGCCCCCCGCATGATTGGCATCATGCGCTACGTGGTCCGAATATGCCGGGATAACGAAGATCAGAATCCCAACCTTCGCTGAGATGACGGCGCGGGGATGACGGAACTCCAACCCACTCAATTTGAAAGAGAGCCGCGTGAAAAAAACCCCGGAACTTTTGCGCGTCCCGGGGCTGTATCGGCAAGTTGGTCAGGATGTTACTTCATCATGATCATCTTTTTGGTGCTGCTGTAGGTTCCGGCCCGCATCTTGTAGAAATAGACTCCGCTGGAGGCAGGCTGGTTGTTGTTGTCGAGTCCGTTCCAGACAGCATAATGGTTGCCGCTGGTCTTTTCCTCGTTTACCAGGGTCTTCACCAGCTGGCCTTTCACGTTGTAGATCCCGATGCTTACAGGGGATGTTTCCTTCACGCTGTAGCGGATCGTGGTGCTGGGGTTGAAGGGGTTGGGATAATTACCCTGGAGTTCGGTGACCAGGGCGGGGATGCCGGGGTCGTCATTGGCCACGTAGTACACTGTAACGGTGTCAGTTACGGGCACAGATTCACCCTCGTCGTAGACCGCGGTAACGCCATAGATGTAGGTTCCGTTGGGGCGGTCCATGTCTTTGAAGGTGGTCGTCAGGGGATCGGTGATAGTGCTGATCAAGGTTCCGTCGCGATAGATTTTGAAGCCGGTTAACGCTCGACCGGATTTTCCAACGATCCCTTCCGCAGGACCCGGTACTCCCATCACGCGCGCCCTGGCGAGGGTTTGCGCCACGGGGGCGGGTGATTCCTTGGCAACTGGGATCGCGCCGACGCTCACATCATCCACGAAGAAGATGAAGGCGTTGTTGGAAACGCACTGGATGGCAAAACGGATCTCCTGTCCGGCATAGGCGGTGAGATCGTAATTGTATTGTGTCCAGGCCACCGGAGCCTGAATGTAGTTGGCGCCGTTGATGATGGTGAAGTCAGCGGGATCGGTCCCGCCGATGGAGACGCCCACATTGAAGCGCTCCAAACCATATTGGGAATTGTGGGATTTGGCAAAGAAACTGAGAAAATCTCCAGCCACAGGGGTCACCTGCGGCGAGATCAGCCAGTCGTTGTTGGGTCCTGTTCCATCGGGCGGTAGAACCGCTGCCAGGCAGGCCGCCATCTTGCTACCGCTGTGGGTTTGGGCTGTGACAGGCGGTGTGGTGGCGCTGGGGTTGAAGATGATGTAAGCTTGGTGCACGCCGGAATTTGGCCATTCCACGTCTTCCATGCCATAAGTGACGCTCTGGTCCACATCCACCGTGATCCAGGGAGCGAAGGTCAGCGCGAAGTCGGAGTAGGCCTCAAAGCCGTCATTGAACTGCTCAGTGCCACCCCCCGGCGCTTTCCAGCTCAGGGTTACGTCATTTGTATCCACTTCGATCTTGAGTTCCGCGGGCGGATCGAGAGGAGGATGGATGGTGGCGGTGACAGGTCCGGCCGGATCGGATTCGCCGGCGGTGTAGACCGCGGTGACGGTGTAATTGTAGGTTCCTACGGTCACGTCATGGTCTTCGAAGGACAGGGTGGCTACATCGTTGATCGTGCTGACAAGGGCGCCGTCGCGATAGACCTTGTAGCCCAGCAGGTCGCGGGAGTCCTGTTTCACCGTTTTGGGCGCCGGAGCGGGGATTCCTGTGGCGCGGGCATTATCGCCGGACTGGGGTTCGGAGGCGAAGCTTTCCTTGGTGGTGGGAACAGCCCCTACGCTCACGTCATCGACCAGGAAGGCCCAGGCGTCGTTGGAAACGCACTGGATGGCCAGACGGATATTTTGCCCCGCATAGGCGCTGAGGTCATAGCTGTAC
>JAGOIS010000095.1 GCA_017995495.1 Candidatus Cloacimonadota bacterium | reverse complement strand
AGCAGTACTGGCAAAATCACTATCACATATTGCGCGAACCTGATCTGCTTCCAAAGCAGCACGATCAGCCAGGCCAGGAAGAGCGAGATCAACATTGGCCAGGGGGTGAAATAGAGCAGATAACCCGTGTAGGTGAAGATCCCCCTGCCCCCCCTGAACTTGTTCGTGATTGGCAGACAATGCCCCACCAGCATCGCCAGACCGTAAAGCAGCATCACATTGCGCTGGTAGAGCAGGTCAGCCCCGGGTATGGTTGAATGGCTGTCCAGTAGTTTCATCAGCAGTTCCACAACCACCATTAACAGCAAAGCTTTGAGGATGTCCAGCGCCCCCACCAGGATGCCCATGGGGCGGCTTACATGGGAGTAGATGTTGGCCGTGTCTGCCAGGCCGGAGCCCACTTTGTGGATATTCAACGAGCGGAAGGTCTTGGTCAGCATCCGCGCGGTGGAAAAACAGCCATAGAAATAAGCCGCAATGATCACCAGCGCCATGATCAGGATATTCAATTTCCGCCTCCGTAATTTCTTTGGCCAAACAGCGCAGAACCCAGGCGCAGCATATTGGATCCCTCCTCCAGCGCCACCTCAAAGTCGTCGCTCATCCCCATGGAAAGGTATTTGATCTCCACCCCCGGGATGTTCTGCCGGGCGATGTTGTCCGCCAGGCTCTTCAGCCGGATGAAGTAAGGCCGGGTCTTTTCGGCCTCGATGCTCATCAGGCCGATCGTCATCAGACCACGGACGCGCAGACAGGGCAACGCGGCGATCTGCCAGATCATCTCTTCGGCATTGGCCAGGCTGACACCACTCTTGCTGGTTTCGGCAGTGGTGTTCACCTGAACCAGGATGTCCTGGTTCAAGTTCTTGCGGCCCAAGGAGTTGTTCAGTTCGCGGGCGATGTGGAGGCTGTCCACCGACTGCACCAATAACGGTTTCAGGCTGAGAAGGTTGTTGATCTTGTTGGATTGCAGATGGCCGATAAAGTGAAAACCCTCATAGGGATTGCTCAACAGCGGGATCTTGCGCAGGGCTTCCTGAACCTTGTTTTCGCCAATGTGGCGAATCCCCAGACGCAAGGCCTCGTCAACCGTTTCCACAGGATGGGTTTTGGTCACGGCCACGAGAATCACATCTTCGGCTGTTCTGCCGCAGCGATGCAGCGTTTGCGCAATATTTTCCTGTAATCTGGCCAGGTTTTCCGCTATTGAGGACATCAGGGCTCCTGTTTCATCTCGGCTTGGCATCTGCAATGGCCCGGATTTCACGGGAGAAAAACCATTTCATCACCATCGCAACACATCCGGAACAACATTCCCTTTTTTACCAAAGCCCTTCGCTGTCAAGCAGAATCTCCCTGTGGAAATATATCACGGATTGATCTCCATTGGCCTCACTTTTCGCTTGACATCCTGGTAAAGGTATTAATATCGGATATCATGTATTTGGAGTGTTATGAAACAGTCGCTGTTACTTTTGGTGGCGGTGGTGTGCTTGTTCATGCCAGCCTGCCGCTTCGGCCAGAGTTTTAATAGCCACGAGCTGAGCCCAGGCCAGGTCACACTCAGAAAGGAACCAGCCTATTCCTGGACTTTCGCGGATCTGGGCAGAAACGGATATGAGCACCTGCTATCTGCGGCTCCCACAGCAAGCCATAGTATGCTCTTGGTTAGTGACCAGAGTGGCAAGGAGATCTCCCAGATCAACTATTCCCTTAAGATCAGAAGCATGGCGGTGCTCACGGACCCCCGCGACAAGCGGCAGTGGATGTTTCTGGGTGTCAATGACCAGATACACACCACCCTGAACGCTTACCACTATGTCTGGGAATCCACGCTGGGCAGAATGGAAAAAAGTTTCGAGGCCATAGCCCGCACGGATACTCTGATCGACCGCCCTGACTACGAATGGTTTGGCACCCTAATCCCCAGACTGCTTGAAGATATCGATAACGACGGCAACCCCGAACTGGTCTGTGTTGCCCAGGATGCCTACACTGTGAATCCCCGGGGACTGGTGGTTTACGATTTTGACAGTGGCAGGGTGAAATGGCGCCTGGTTCTCAACACATCCATCATCTCCCTCCTCTGCGACGATTTTGACGGCGATGGCGCCAAAGAATTGATCTGCGGCACCGTCGCCTTCAAAAACTCCTCCCTTGAATTGGCGGGAATGGACGATACCCACTCCTGGCTGATAGCTCTCAATGCGCAGGGTAAAATGCTTGCCCGCGAGTTGGTTAACGAAGGCCTCAGCCAGGTTCTGCTGGCCTCGGATGACATCAATCAGGACGGCCTGAAGGAGATCCTGGCGGTTTCCTCCACCAAAGGGAACGCTGAAACACCCAATAAAGTCGAGTGGCTGAGCTGGACGGGCAGCAGGTTCGTGCCCAGAAAGTCCTGGTCGCTGGATGGGAATTTTGAAGGCAACACCGATTCCACCATTTACAGCATGAGCGATCAGGACGGCAGGAAACTTGTCCTGCTAACTGCTCTGAATTCACCGTTGATAGTGTTGGACAAAGACCTGAATGTTGTCCAGCACCGGTTCAAAGATCCAGTCAGCCAGATTTGTGGGGTGGCTGACCTCAACAGCGATGGCCGCAAGGAGATCCTGCTCCAAACCCGGGACAACCGCTTTGTGGTTCTGAACAGCGATCTGCGTCCCACAGCCGAACTGCAAAACCCCTTCTCCCTGAACGATTATCAGCGGGTCCACATAGTTGGCACAGGTTTTGGCAAGCCCCCCAAGATCGCGATCGGCTCTGCCGCGGAAGTCCGTTACTATGATTACCAGCGCCTGCCCCCGGGCACCCTGATCATCCGTTTCATCAAGGCCAACCTGCTGTACATCGGCTTGTGCTTGCTTCTGGCTATGCTGTTTCTGTGGCATGTGATCGTTGGCCGCCGCAGGCTGTTTCTGCAAACGCTGAACGATCTGAGCCAGGGAGTGATCCTCATGGTGCTGCGTGACAGGATCATCCACATAAACGACTATCTGCTGGACCTGGTTCGGGACGAAAACGAGAATCTGCCGCCCGGGAATCCCAAATCGCTTCAAAACCTCTTTCCCGGGCTAAGCACCCTGTTCGCAGAATTCTTACGCAGCAAAAAGAGGCAATACCATGGTGCCCTGAAGCTGGGACGGCAGCAGATCGTGCATGCGGCCCACTTTCAAAAATACGGGAGCATTCCCGTTAAATACGTGATCATCCTGCAGCCGGAGGTTGCGGTCGCCGAATCTCATGCCAACACCCTGTCTTGGGCAGAAACCGCCAGACGGCTCTCCCACAACGTCCGGCGGCACATCACCAATATAATTCTGGCCCTGAAGCCATTACAGGCTGATGGGCTGACTGAAAACCAGCAAAAGCACGCTGAAATCATCCGGAGCGAGATCGACAAGATCCGCGTCTTCACCCATGCCTTCCAGCGATTCACCGAGCTCAAGGATTACGATCTCAAGCCTCAGGACGTCATCCCCTCCGTGGAGCATTGCCTCGAACGGCTGAATATCCCGGAAAACGTCAGGCTGATCAAGAGTTGGGAGATTAATTCCGTTGAAGCCTGGATCGAGCCGATCAGATTCGAGGAAGCGTTCACGAACGTGGTCACGAACGCGCTGGAAGCCATGCCGGAAGGTGGGATACTCCACCTGAGTGTGAAGAAATTCCCCCATCACGCCAGTCCCCAGGGGCCTCTGAGCGTGATGATAGAGGTGGAGGACAGCGGCAGGGGCATCCCTGCCAAGTATTTGGACGAGATCTGGCAGCCGTTTTTCACCGCCAAGGATTCCGGAACCGGGATCGGCTTGCCCGAAACCAAAAAGATCATCGAATCGATGGGCGGCACCATCCTGGTGCAGAGTGAAGAGGGAGTGGGGACAGTTGTGACCTTATGGTTGAAAGGAATGGCTGATGGCTAGTATCAGGATACTGCTGGCGGATGACGACGCGGTCTTCTGCCGTTTGGTTGGCGATCTGCTGGAGCAGAACGGCTATGAAGTGGCCCTGGCATATGACAGCGAGGGTGCTCATCAGGCCTTGCAACACAGTGAATTCGACATCATGATGCAGGATCTCTGTTTTCCCTCCCTTCGGGACGGGTTTACCATGCTGGAGGATGTGCGGGAAAAATATCCCCGGGTCACCATCCTGATGATCTCAGGGGAGGGCCATATCCCGGATGTGGTGCGCGCCATCCGGCAGGGGGCTGCGGATTTCATCGAAAAACCGATCGAGCCGGAACATCTATTGCTGCGGATCCGCAACCTCAGCGAGAACTTGCTGCAGGCCAGGCAGATAAGCCATCTGGAACAGGCAGCCATCGGCATGGTGGGCGTTTCCGAGGAGATGCGCAAGGTTTTTGAGGACATCAGCGCGGCGGCCAAATACGACATCCCAGTGCTGGTGACCGGCGAAACCGGCGTGGGCAAGGAACTGGCCATCCACGCCATCCACCGCCTGAGTAGGTTTGGCACCAATGATCTGGTGAGCATCAACTGTGCCTCCGTGCCCCACGACCTCTTTGAAGCTGAGCTATTTGGCTATGAAAAGGGAGCTTTCACCGGAGCTGTAAGTTCTTACAAGGGCTATTTTGAATATGCCCAAAACACCTCCTTTTTCCTGGATGAGATAGGTGAATTGCCCCAAAATGTGCAGGCCAAACTGCTCCGCGCGCTCTCCGAGGGTGAGATCCAGCGGATCGGGGGAAAGGTAAGCAGATCCCACACCCGCATCCTCAGCGCTTCCAACCAGGACCTGCAGGCTGCCGTCAGGAACGGCTCCTTCCGCGAAGACCTCTTATATCGGCTTGACACCATCCACATCCACATCCCGCCCCTGCGCCACCGCGTTGCCGACATCGCTCCCCTGGCCAGGCATTTCGTGGCTGATTTTTGTCAGCGCAACAACTTGCCCCTCAAGGAGATATCGTCCCGAGCCCTGGATTGGATGAACAGCCGGAAGTGGCTGGGGAACGCGAGGGAACTGAAGAACTGTGTGGAGCGGGCGGTGATCTTCACCACCGGTGACGTCCTGGGGGAGCAGGATCTTGCCGCTCAGCGCGACGATGCCCTGCTTGACGAGGCCTGCCAAGCCTCCCTGCGCGAACAACTGAAACTGTGTGAAGCCAGGATCATTAAGCAATCACTCCAAGCCAACAACTTCAACCTGACCCGGGCTTCGCGGGATCTGGGGATGGATAAGTCCAATCTCAGCAAAAGGATACACGCCCTGGGACTGGGCCTGTACCCCATGGAATGAAATTATCCCTTAAGTAAGCAGCCCTTAGTTGCCGCAATGGTTTTTATCTGACCAGCAGAGGTCGCTGGTCATTCCTCTATCTGCTCAGTTGGTTTATTTTCCCGCCGCGATGGAGACCATCTTGCCGGGAATGATGATCACTTTCTTAACACTCCATCCCTCGAGGCTGCGCTTCACGTTATCCACTTCCAAGGCTTGCCTTTTCAGTTCCTCCGGGTCGATATCCGGCGGCACTTCCAGTTTTCCGCGCAGTTTGCCGTTGATCTGCACCACGTAGGTGATCAGGTCACGCACCAGGTATTTTTCCTCGTAACCGGGCAGTCCGGATTCGTGAATCAGCTCCGTGAATCCCAGCATCTGCCAGAGTTCTTCGGCGATGTGGGGCGCGAAGGGATAGAGCAGCTGGGGAATGATCCCGCAGGCTTCGGCATACACTGCCAGATCGTCATCAGACAGGTTTTGGGGATCCTTCACGGCCGCGCAGTGGTTCAGATGCTCCATCACAGCGGCGATGGCGGTGTTGTATTGCATTCTGTGCTGGCAGTCATCCAGCCACTTTTTCACTGTGCTGTGGGAGCTGTATAGCAAGCCGCGCATGGGTTCGGAGACATCCTCAAGCTCTGCTGTGAATTCCAGTCCGCGTTTGATGGCGGCCAGATTTGACTCGATCAGGCGCCAGACGCGGTTCAAAAAGCGGAAGGCGCCCATCACCCCGTCATCGCTCCATTC
>JAGOIS010000094.1 GCA_017995495.1 Candidatus Cloacimonadota bacterium | reverse complement strand
GCTTGGGAAAATTCCTCGCCCTGGAGTCGGAGATCTATTACAAGGACTACAAAAACCTGATGCAACTCGATTCCGACGCCTTTTTCAACTGGAACAACAACACCGGCACGCTCTCCGACGCCATCAGAGTGGGCACCGGCCACGCCTATGGGGCCGAAATGCTGCTCCGCAATGACTGGCAGGGCTGGGAAGGCTTCATCGGCTACACCTTCAGCCGCACCCGCCGCAGGATCGAAGGCCTCAATCTCGACCCCCTCACCGGAGAAGCCCGCTACTTCTATCCCCGCTACGACCGCAGCCACAGCGTCTCACTGGTGGAAAACTACAATATCAGCGCCAACACCGGCTGGCAGCCTTTGGGCGCGGATCTCAAGCTGGGCCTGAACTTCACCTACAACTCAGGCCAACCCGTGGAGGTGCCGGAGCGGATCTATTTCGACGGCGAGAATTTCCAGCTAATCTACAGCTACAAGGACGGCCACCGCCTGCCCTACTACATGCGGCTGGACCTGAGCGCCAAGTTGCAGTGGAACACCCGCTGGGGCAGCATCGAACCATATCTCGATGTGATCAACGTCCTGGACCGCAAAAACGTGAGTTTCCGCAGCTACCGCCTCGTCCCGCAGGAAGACCTGACCCTGCGGCTGGAGACCCAGGACGGATCCCAGTTTCCCTTCCTGCCTTTCCTTGGTGTAAACATCTCATGGTAACTCGCATACCTGCCCTCCGCTTTCTGATCCTGCTTTTGCCCTTGTTGGCGCTGGCTTTGAGCTCCTGCGATAACACCAGCGGGCCGCGTTTTGAAGGCGAAGTTTTCACCGTGGCGGGTTTGCTGATGGCCGGCCAACCCATCAATTTCAACTACCCGGTCTACGTGACCCGCAGCTCCGCCATCGAGGATTTCGACCCTCTGGAGGTCTTTGTTTACGACGCCACGATCAACATCCGGGATCTGGACGCCGGCCTCAGTTTTCAGCTCACTCCTGTATTGCACGCGTTTAAATTCAAATACATTGATTTGGCCCAAAACACGATCCAGCCGGAACACCGCTACCGCATCGAGGTGAAGGTGCCCGGAGTGGATTCGCTGATCTGGGCTGAAACCACCGTACCGCCCCTCTTGACCGCCGAACCTGACCCCTACGGCACCAATCCACCCGGCAGCGGATACTCGCTGGATCCTGACACCCAGAACGTTCTGCCTTTCCAGCGCATCGACAGCGACTATCCCGCCATCGCCAACACCGGAACTGCCTCCGGGAACTTCTTCCTGATGGCCGAAACCTTCTGCCTCGAACCCTTCAGCACAGATCTCGAATACACCTCCGAATTCCTGCCCACAGCGCATCCAGACTCAAGCCTGGCAGAGGGTTACAATGCCGGCAGACCGCCCCGCCGCCTGAGCTTGATGTACCGCTTCCTGTCCGCTCCCCTGCCGGGCTTGCCGGATAATTACCTCGTGCTGGAAAATTACTCCACCGCCTTTGTGTTTTACGGACGCTATCGCCTTCGTTTGCAAGTAGTTGACACCAACTATTTCAACTATAACTTTATGGTCGAAGGCTACCTTCAGGGAGGGATCCACAACGCCCTGGGTTACTTTGGCTCCGCCAGCGGCGCGAACATGTATGCCCGGATCGTGAAGGAAGACGCAACCTGAAAGCCATCATTATACCCATAACTCCATATCTTATATCACATTAAGCGCTATAAAACGAGATTGCTTCACCTAATTAAATCCAACCTGCTATCCTTCAATCTCTTACCCTTTGGCTCCGGCGATCAATACGGAATCAATACGGAATCATTACGGATGAAATCCGTATTGATTCCGTATTTATACCGTAATGATAATGGGGGCCGAACAGGAATAAATTGGCTTCGGCTTCCGGAGAGACAATCCACAAATAATCATCCGCACAAGGGTTTGCCCCGATTGCGGCCATGCCAGCCGGCGGTTTAAGCCGCCGGAGATCCTTTTGCCCTGTTAATCTGATCCCCGGGTTACGGTGGCTGAAGCCACCGCCTGCCGTCTTTTCGCTTGGCAATGCAACTGGGAAAACAGACTTAAATGTGAACAGGCGGTCCGGAGACCGCCTGTATTTATCTGGGGTTGGTATAGGGTTTGGTCAGGTTTCGATCACTTCCACATTGGCGCGGGGCAACACCATCCTGGTGCCGTCCTCGAACTGCGCTTCCAGCACGCGGACGAGGGTCTCGGATTCCACCTTGGTGAGTTCTTCAGGGAGGGCGGTGACCTTGGCGATCTTGCCAAAGTTGGGCTCGCGGATCACGCGGATGAGCGTTCCCGGCTCCAGCACTGGCATGGTGGCTTCTTTCACCACCAGTTCCTTTTCGTCGAAAGGAAGCGGCACGATGATCTCGGGGCGGATGACGCCCGCGCGGATCTGGGTGCGGCCGTGGATGGAGGTCTTATAGCCGTTGAACTTTTTGAGCAGCTCGAAGGTCTTGCGGGCCATGGTGATCTTGCCAAAGCCTTCCGTGACCACGATGGTGAGGCCGATGTTTTCGTGGCCGGTGATTGCCACGCCGATGTCGTGCCCCAGGAGCAGCTTGATGTCCTGGTCGTCGATGCCGCCGGTGATGATGGCTTTGGCCCCGTGTTTGCGGGCGGCCTCGATCACGTCGTGGGACACGAAGGCCCCGGTGACAATGATCTTGCCGGCGCAGGCAGCGGTGACTTCAGCGGCCGTGATCTCGGCGTCAGGGGATTTGGCCAGCACCATGATCTCGCCGATGGTCTCGCCGCCGATGCCGAAGATGCCCTGGATGTAGGCGCTCTTGTTTTCGATGATGACACCCTCGTCGGGCATCACGTCGGTGACCACGCCGTCGATGAAGGCTTTCACCTGCACGGGGATGCGGGGTTCGCGGAGCAGGATCTGGCCGGTGACGGAGGAGATGCTTTCCACCTCTCCCACCACAGGCGAGTGAACCTCGTTTTTGAACAGGCCGGTGCCGAAAAGTCCCTTGGTCTCGGCCAGAACAGTGTTGGTGTCGATCACCTGCCCGGCCTTGATCTTGATGAAGTTTTCCAGTTGGGAGGGCGTGACGCCCAGTTTGTTGGCCAGGTTGAAGGGAACCACCTTGCCCGGGAGCAGGGTTTCCGCCACCACGGTCTCGGCTGTCACGTGATCGCCTTTTTTCACCATCACCTTGCCCTTGAGGGGCAGGATGCGTTCCTTGCGCAAGATGATGTTTTCAGTTACTGTGAGTCCAGCTGAGTATGCTTGTCCCATTTCTTTCCTCCTACTTCAGGATCTGGTCTGGATAGACCTTGAACGCGGCCATCCATTTTTTCAGGGTGGCGATGCGCAGGGCGCGGTCCGCGGGAATCACGAAAGGCTGGCGGCCGCGGGTGTCCAGAACGATGCCGACGATGCCGCCGTGGAGATCGACCGTGAGTTCCTTGCTCTTTTCCTTATCGAGGATGAGCCCGCCTTGGGTTTTCAGGGTGGCCTTGGCAACTTCGCCCACTCCGCAGGGGATCAATCTCACTTCGCCGAAGGGGATCTCCTCTTCCCAGACACTGCCGTCCGGAAGCTCAAGTTTGGCGCTCAGGGCGGGTTTGCCCACTTTGCTCTTGCCCACCGGGGCCACGCAGGTGCCGAGGTAAACCATGCAGTCCTTGCGGAAGACCTCGGTGGCGGCTTTGGTGCTGATCTCGGAGAGCACACCCAGATGGGGCATCATGAAGATGCTGTCCACAGCCAGGCGGGTGACGCCCTCAGGCAGGAAGGCGTTGATGAGCAGCATCACGGTCTGATGGCGCCGGGGAGCGTGGGAAAGCACACCGCCGCTGCCGACGAGGAGGTTCAGGGTCATCAGGTTCACGATGGTGGCGCCGGAGGTCGACTGGCTGAAGGCTTCGGAGATGTCGCGCTGGCGTTGCATACCTTTCAGGCTGCTGGCAAATTCCTTGTGTTGCTCGAAAGCCAGGCGCAGGGCCTCGATCGCGATGGCCTGCTCCAAAACGAGTTCCTCCAACAGGGAGGGGATCGTGGTGGGACGGATCATCTTGTTCTTGATCATGTTGCGCAGATAGTTTTCATCGATGTCCAGCGGCACCCAGCGCATGATGTTGTCCAATCCGGCTGAGGCCAGCACGTTGGAGATGCTGTAGCTCATGCCCAGGTTGGCGCTCACGGTGCGGTTGAAAACAAATTCCTCGGTGAAGACGGAAAAGACGTCCGTGGTGGCTCCGCCGATGTCCACACCCACCACCTCGATGTTTTCCTCTTTGGCGATGGCCTGCATGATGTTGCCGACGGCCGCGGGAGTGGGCATGATGGGAACGCTTTCGTGGTCCGGGCCCTGGCACCATTCCATCAGTTTGTTGTAGCCCGGGGCCTGCTTCATCACGTGCTCCATAAAGAGATCGTGGATCTTGTCGCGGGCGGGGCCGAGGTTTTCGGTCTCCAGTTTGGGCCGGATGTTATCGGTGATGATGAGGTCCACCTTGTCGGCCAGGGAGTCTTTGATGAATTGCTGGGCTTCCTTGTTGCCGGCGTAGATCACGGGCAATTTGTAGCCGGAACCCAGACGGGGCTTGGGATCGGCGCCGCTCACCAGTTCCGCCATTTCCACCACGTGCTTGATGGTGCCGCCATCCTCGCCACCGGCCATGAGGATCATGTCCGGACGCAGTTCACGGATGCGCTCGATCTTTTCGTGGTTCATGCGTTTGTCGTTGCTGGCGATGAGGTCCATCACGATCGCCCCGGCGCCCAAAGCCGCGCGTTCGGCGCTTTCGCCGGTCATGGAAGCCACCACGCCGGTGACCATCATCTGCAGACCGCCGCCGGCCGAGGAGGTGGAAACGTAGGCATCAACGCCCACGTCGCCCTTGCGCGGGATCACGAATTCCCCGTTTTCCATGAAGCGGATGTTGGGGTTGTGATACTTTAGCCGGGCGAGCTCCTCCAGTTCCTGGGTGGCGTTGATCACGCCCTTGGTAACGTCGTTAAGCGGGGCCTCCACCGTCGTGGGAGCCTCGCCGCGGATGGTCTGGCGATATTCGCCGTCCACCCATTCGATCAAAATTGCCTTGGTGGTCGTGCTGCCGCAGTCCGTGGCCACGATCCGGGTCAGGCGTTTTTCGTCGTATTGCATCATACCTCCGCTTATTCAGCTGATTTATTGTCTCTTTTGAAAATCTTATTCAGGAAGGCTTTCCGCTTGTTTTTCCGCCGCTGGCGCGAGATCCTGGCCTCCTCGCGGCGTTCGCGGTTCAGTTCCTCGTCCAGTTCGTCGATGCGCTTGATCAGGCGCTTGAAATGGCCCTCGTCCTGGATCATCAGGGCAAATTGCTGGTATTTTTGGGAGTCGAAGACCATCTCCGCGAAGGGCAGGATGAAGTACATGGCCTGGCTGGCGATGCCGTGCAGGGGATGGAGCGATTCCAGGAGCAGGATCCCGGCCGAGCCCATCTGTTTTTCCACGATGAAGCGGGCCACCTTTTCGATCATCAGGTTCGCCTCGTCCGGGCTGAGCGTGGTTTTGATCTCCTGATATCCCTTGCTCATCTCAGACAGCCCTCGTGGCCGTTAAAACAGCGATCCTGGCCGCTCCGCCCGCCCTGAGGACGCGGGAGACCTCGTTGACCGTGGTGCCGGTGGTGAAAACGTCGTCCACCACGATGATCCGCCTGCCCGCCACGCCGGCTTTGCGCCTGAGGGCAAAAGCACTGGAAAGGTTGTCCAATCTGGCCTGGCGGCTCAGGTTGGTCTGGCTGCGGGTGTTCACGTGGCGGATCACGGGTTGCTCAAAAGGGAGGCCCAGTTCGGCGGCCAGCCTGCGTCCCAGCAGCTCTGACTGGTTGTAGCCCCGTTCACGCTGGCGCACCCTGTGCAGGGGGACGGCGGTAACGAGGTCGAAACTGTCCCGGAAGCGCGTTGCCGCGGGGATCTTGAGCAGAGCCTGGCAGAAGAAGTCCGCCGGTGCTTGCAGGGAATCGTATTTGAGATGATGCACCAGCTGCTGGGCTGGATCTTTGTAAACATAAGCCGAGCGGGCGTAGTCGAAGACGAAAGCGGTGTGGGAAC
>JAGOIS010000093.1 GCA_017995495.1 Candidatus Cloacimonadota bacterium | reverse complement strand
CGTTGGGAGCCCGCCTCGGGGGCGATGGTGAGCCCTTCGCGTCCCAGAGCGCGCATCAATTCCACGGTTTGGGGATCGAGGGCGTCCACCCGCAGCGAGGGCAGGGAAATGTGGGTCCTGTCTGTGTCCACGGCCCCGAGCAAGCCTTCCAGGAGTTCCTTCACGCGGCTGTAATCGCTGCTGGAAAGCGAAAGCAATCCGGCTTCGTCCCAGCCCGTGAGCGCGATCTCGTCCAGGATCTGGTCGCGTACTTGGCCAGCGTCCCGCTCGCGCACCGGACGGTAGAAATAGCCAGCGTGGCAAAAGCGGCAGCCGCGGGAGCAGCCCCGCATGATCTCCGCGACGCAGCGGTTGTGGGTGGCAAGCTGCCAGGAAAGCAACTGGGGGCTGTGGAGGACTGTACCGGCTGAAAAGGAGGCGAATTTGCGGGAGACTATCCTTTGGCCCGAATGAAGCGCGGGAACGAAGCAGCCTGAGATCTTCGCCAGTTCGCGCAGACGCCCCTCGCGCCCATTAATGCGGGTGAAAACCCCGGCGATCTCCCTGATGGCTTCCTCCGCCTCACCGAGGAAGAAAACATCAATAAAGCGGACCAGCGGCAGGGGATTGGTGGCGCAGGGGCCGCCCGCCATCACAATGGGATGCGCTTCGCCACGCTCGCCTGCCAGGACGGGGATCTGCGCCAGGGATAGCGTTTCGGGGATATTGGAATAGGTTATTTCGCTTTGCAGGGTGATGCCCACGAGGTCGAAATCCCCCAGCGGGCGGCGGCTTTCGAGGCCGAACAGGGGCAGCTCTTCGCGCCGCATGATCTCGATCATGTCCAGCCAAGGCAGATAGGCGCGGTCCGCCATAACACCTTCCAGGCGGTTGATCTCAGAATAGAGGATCTTGAGGCCGAGATGTGAGACGCCGACCTCGTAAACGTCTGGATATACGAAGCAGAAATTGATCGACTGCCAGGCTTTGCGGACGGCGTTGAGCTCGTGGTCGATGTAGCGTGAAGGTTTCTCCACAAGGGGCAGCCAGGGTTCGAAAGGGATCTCTCGCATGGTTCAGAGAGAACGGATCTGAATGTTTACCTGGTGCCTGTCTCCCCAGCGGAGGAGGGATTTGCAGGCGGGGGAGTCCTGCAGGTGCTTGCGGACGGAGGCGGCGTGGCTGGAAAGGTTCTCAAGGGTGTCCACATAGCGGCATTCCTGGAGGTAAAACCTGTCGCCGGGCTTGAGCAGTTCCTGGATGCGGCTGATATCACGCCAATCGAAGAGGCGTTCAAAGAAGGTGGTGCGGAATTCGTATTCCCTGCCGCTCTGGCGAAGGATGTCCATGCTGCGGAGGACGTCTCCGACCGGCACAGTGGAGCGTGAGATTAGGCGGTAGAGGTTTGGCGGCGCCTTGATGTCCATGGCCCAGTAATCCACCAGATCTTGGTTGGAGAGGCTTTGCAGGACTTCGGGTTGAGAGCCGTTGGTGTCCATTTTCACCAAGTAGCCCATGTATTTGAGTTTCCTGACGAAGCGCACGAGATCAGGCTGCACGGTCGGCTCTCCTCCGGTGATCACCACCGCACCCAGTTTTCCCCGCCGTCGGCGCAGAAAATCCAGGACCTTGCCCGTTACCAAGGGCTTGGCGTAACGAGCGGGATCCACCAATTCGGGGTTGTGGCAGTAAGGACAGCGGAAATTGCAGCCCTGCGTGAAAATGATGGCGGCCAACTGCCCGGGGTAATCGAGCAGAGAGAACTTTTGGAAGCCTCCGATCAGCATCAGATATGGTTACAAAGCATCATGCAGCGCGTGAGTGTGCTGCTTGCGGCTGTTTTTGATGGTGTCAAAAGTGGTGCGGAGGCGGAATTCGGCCTTCTTGCCCTCGTTCCATTGAGATACGGGGCGCAGATAGCCCACGATACGGGAAAAAACCTCCGTCTGCTTGTGGCAGAGAGGGCAGACAGGCTGTTCACCCACCAGATAGCCGTGCTGGGGGCAGATGCTGAAGGTTGGGGAGAAGGTGAAATAGGGCAGGCGATAGCTGTCGCAGATAGTGCGGACAAGCTTGCGGATGCTTTCACCATGTTCCACCCGCTCCCCGCCAAAAATATGCAACACCGTCCCGCCGGTGTATTTGGTCTGCAGCTCGTCCTGGAGATCGAGCACCTCAAAGATGTCATCAGAGAAGTTAACGGGCAATTGGGAGCTGTTGGTGTAGAATGGAGTGTCGGAGCCGCAATTGGCGCTGATGATGTCTGGATGGAACTTCTTGTCCAAAATGGCCAGGCGGTAGCTGGTGCCTTCTGCTGGGGTGGCCTCGAGGTTGTAGTTGCATTCCGTTTCCTCCTGGAAGGCCACCAGCCGCTCACGCAGATAGTCCATCACCTTTAGCGCGAAATCGCGGCCATCAGAGGTTCCGAGGTTTTTGCCCAGGTGGTTGACGCAGGCTTCGTTCATGCCGATGATGCCGATGGTGGAGAAGTGGTTTTTCCAATATTGCAGGAATCGCTCGTAGATATTTTTCAGGTAGAAGCGGGTGTATGGATAAAGGCCGTTGAGGGTGTAGCGTTCAAGGATCTTGCGCTTGATTTCGAGGCTGTTTTTGGCGATCTGGAGGTTTTCCTCCAACAGGGCGAAGAATTCCTCCTCGCTGTGGGCGCGATATCCTATGCGGGGCAGGTTGAGGGTGACTACGCCGATGGACCCGGTGAGCGGATTGGCACCAAAGAGGCCTCCCCCACGGGCTTCCAACTTGCGGGTGTCCAAACGCAGGCGGCAGCACATGGAGCGGGCATCGTTGGGATCGAGGTCGGAATTGATAAAGTTGGAAAAATAGGGGATGCCATATTTGGCAGTGGCCTCCCAGAGGTAGCTCAGGCGCGGATCCTCCCAATTGAAGTCCCTGGTGATGTTGTAGGTGGGGATGGGGAAGGTGAAGACGCGGCCTTTGGCGTCGCCCTCGATCATCACTTCCAAAAAGGCCTTGTTTAGCATGTCCATTTCAGGTTGGAACTGGCCGTAGGTTTCTATTTGTTGCTCTCCGCCGATGATCACGGGAGTGTTTTTATAGATGTCGGGAGGTTGGAGGTCAAGGGTGATATTGGTGAAGGGAGTCTGAAAACCGACGCGAGTGGGAACGTTGATGTTGAAGATGAATTCCTGCAGGGCCTGCTTCACCTCTTCGTAACTGAGGCGGTCGTAGCGGATGAAAGGCGCGAGCAGGGTGTCGAAATTCGAGAAGGCCTGGGCTCCGGCGGCCTCGCCCTGCAGAGTGTAAAAGAAGTTCACTATCTGTCCCAGGGCGCTGCGGAAGTGCTTCGCGGGGGAACTCTCCACCTTGCCCTCGGCGCCGCAAAAGCCCGTCATAAAGAGGTCCATGAGGTCCCAGCCGACGCAATAGACTGAAAGCTGGCCAAGGTCGTGGATATGGATGTCACCCTCGAGGTGGGCGCGGCGGATCTCGGGAGGATAGATCTTGTTCAGCCAGTAGGTTTTGCTGATCTCGCTGGCGATGTAGTTGTTCAGCCCCTGCAAGGAATAGGCCATGTTCGAGTTTTCGTTCACCTGCCAATCCAATTTTTCCAGATATTGGTCGATGAGCTGCACCCCCCCGGTGGAAAACATTTCGCGGATGCGGGCATGTTGGTCGCGATAGATGATGTAGGCCTTGGCCGAGCGCTTGTAGGGGGAGGCCAGCAGCACCTCTTCCACTATGTCCTGGATCCTCTCCACTTCAGGGATGGCGGCATCTATGATCTGTGCTGCGAGATTCACCACCCGGGCGGTCAAAACTTCTGCCACGTCGCCTTCAAACTCACCGGTGGCCTCGCCAGCCTTGTGGATCGCGCGCACAATTTTCTGCTTATCAAAACTTACAATGTTCCCGTTGCGTTTTCGAATCTTCGAAAACATCACAACCTCCCTTGCGATACATATCGATAATCTATTCAAAAGCTTTGGTTTAAGGATTTGCGATCGACTTTAACCATATCCGCACCATCGCCATGAATTGCATAGATTCAAGAACTTATCATTTCTGTCAAGCTAAACTTGCGGGTTGTTCCCACTATTTATCCAAACCCCGTCTGATGTCGGCAGATACAATTATCCCCTCTCTGCTCTAATGAAGGAGTAACCCATTTTGTTAAGCCTATATTCATTAAGATTTCTTTCCACGTTGGAATCATACTATGGTTTCAGCAAGGAGTCGGTACTTCTGATGATTGAAATGGGGCTTTGAGTCAAAGTGGAGGCTTGGTTTGCAAAAATGTGAGCATTTTTTAGCAGTCTCACTTTTCGATTGACAATTATCGGCTTTGGATTACTTTGTCTTTCGATTAGCAGTTTATGACTGCGAGTGCTAAAATACCAAGGAAAGATCGCCGAGACATGAAGAAAAATCAGCTCAGACTCAATACAACCCTGGCCGCGCTGGTGGATGAGTTCATCAGCAGCAACGAGCCGGTGTCTTCACGCGTTCTGAATGAGAAGTATCTCCGGGGAGTGAGTTCGGCCACGTTGCGCCTCGATCTGATGAAGTTGGAACAAGCCAATCAGATCCGGCAGCCGCACACTTCCTCGGGTCGGGTTCCCACCCTCCAGGGCTACCGTAGCTATCTGCGCCTGATCGAACCTGAACACGACAAGGTGCATTACCAGGACATGGAGATGCTCCGCGAGCTCTTGATCAAGAACTACAAGGACACGCCGCTGGCCTTGCACTACATCATGCTGATGCTGGCCAAGGAGACCGACCAACTCAGCTTTGTGGCGGAGCCCGAGGTTTCCGGCGGATATCTGGCGAAGCTTGAGGTTTTTCCCATCGGCAACGGCAAATACATCTTCGTGATGAGCCTTGATTCAGGCTTGGACAAAACTGTGGTGATGAAGCTGGAGCACGATTTCACAGAGGCGCAGCTGAAAAAACTGGTGCGCTACCTCAATGACGAACTGGCGGGACTGCGCATCTACGACATCGCCAACCGGGTGCTGGTGGAAATGCGGGAAAACATGTACCGCGACAACCCTCTGGTGAGCACCTTCCTGCGTGAGTTGCACAAGGCTTTTGTGGATATCAGCGATTTTTACATTAACTACGACGGCAGAATCAAATTTTTGGAGCAGCCTGAGTTCGATTCCAAGCGTAATATCCTCAGCTTTATGAACCTCATCCAGCGCCAGGACACTGTGATCAAACTGATGCGTTCCCAGGATGGAGGCGACAGGGCCAGGGTGTTGATGGGCGAGGATTTCAACGTTCCGGAATGGACTGATTTTTGCCTCATCTACGGTCGCTATGAGGTTTTTGGCATACCCGGATACCTGGGTGTGGTGGCGCCCCTGCGCACGCAATACCGCAGGCTGATCCCGCTGATCCGCGACATCACTAAAACCATAACCGAAACCACCCGCAAGGGCATGATGGTGGCAAAATAGGAGGAACGGTGAAGAAGAAAAAAGAAAAACTAACCGAGGAACAGGAATTGAAGGCTTTCGCGGAGGAATCCGCGGAAGGCGCTGAAGAGAAGTTGGAAAAGGAGTCCGATCCAATGGAAAAGATCGCCGCGCTGGAGCGCGAGAATGCAGAATTGAAGGACAAATATTTGCGCAGCATGGCGGAATTTGAGAACTTCCGCCGCCGCAGCAACCAGGAAAAGAGCGATTGGGTCAAGCTGGCCACGCAGAAACTTGCCTTGGAGGTCTGCGATGTGGTGGACAACTTTGAACGAGCCCTCGGCCTGATCGCAGAGGAAGACCGCGAGGACGGCTTTGTGAAGGGTGTGATGCAGATCGAACAGCAGTTGCGGGGCGTGCTGGAACGGGAGGGCGTGAGCAAGATCGAAGCCCTCGGCCGGGAATTTGATCCCGCGCTGCATGAAGCCCTGGCCCACATTCCCAGCGAATATGACACCAACTTGGTGGCCGCTGTGATCCAAAACGGCTACACCATGCACGACAAGGTGTTGCGCCCTGTCCGCGTGGCTGTGTCCAGCGGCAAAGAAGAAACCATTGGGGACGCCCCACCCTCCGGACTGGACAATCCTCCGGGTAGCGGGGATCCCCACAGCATAAACATTGAA